>NZ_WEII01000100.1:0-13531 GCF_009183805.1 Bacillus sp. B2-WWTP-C-10-Post-4
ATATAAAACTAATTCAATACAAACAATTATTTTGTCAAAGAGATTTGGATAGTAACCCCAGCCAAATTTAACTAATGCTCCCAAAATAAAAAGCATGAATAATGAACTATAAACAGTTGCGCCAAGTATAAACACCATGGAGCGTTATGGGCTTAAACGATTTCTACATGTAATTCTAAATTCATCTAAATCTTCTTCTTTTATGTTCCACATTTGTTAACTCCACCTTTCCCCGAACTATAGTATATTACCAAAATAAAGATGCAATTTTCTTAGTCACTGATTTTATACCTTTTTATTTTCATCGCAACTCTTAACAATCTCTTTTGTTGTACTGCGCCTTGTATTTTAAATATTCCTGTCTCGCATCTTGGTTATTATCCTGTTTTCTATTAAAATACGTTATTATTTGGAACATATTTTCTATTAATTTTCCATCCTCATTCTTTTCTTTAAAATCTATATCTATCCTCATTTGCAAAATTTGTTTTGGATTATTTGGGGCATCCAGGTACAATACGATTGTTGCTCCATCAAATTCATCGTATTGTATCTTTAATTTATTATTAATAATATTTTTAAATTCAGATTCAGTTAGTCGATATCCCACTGAATTAGGCTGATCAAACTTTTTCATATCATCTTCAGGCTTCATTTTTAGTTTCCCTATCCCATTTAAACGATCTACAATTAAGTTTACGTATGAAACATCTAGATTTGAATCCGAACTTTTCACCTGTCCATTTTCATACTTAACATGAGTACTATAAATAGTTTCTTTTTTATAATTCTCATTTGTCCTTTTTCCCTTGTCTTTTTCTATATCAGTCGTAACTGTTTGTATCGCCTCTCCATATAAACTTTTATCTTTTGTATTATATACACCTTCCGTAGTTTGACGAATTGTCTTACTATGCTCTCCATCTTCCTTTTGCTCATATGTACTATATATACCTCTTTGTTTCACATAGGCATATCCATCATCACTAGCGGACATAACCTTTTTCATATCACCTTCATCCAAAGCTTTGACAAATGGCTCATATTCTATCTTTTTTTCAAAAAAACTACATGCTTGTAGTAGGCTGATTGTTATTATGATAGTAATCATTTTAGAAACCTTTTTTGTGTTCATTTCATCATCACACTACCCACTCTACATTTTCGATCAGATAACCTTCTAATCACTTTAATCACCTTACATAATTAAATTTTCTTTTAGAAGTTAAAATACTCTCCTGTAAATAATTACTTTTCTATCATCAAAACTTACAATACGCACTTTCTTTATGCCTTACGTTTCGATTTACCTTTTTTATTTTTCTTTCGATATCTTGGAGTCTCTCTTTTATGTTGCTCCCACGTTTTATTAAATGATGGAAATTTAAATCTGCAATATGCTAATAGCTGAAATTCAGCTGCACCGATTGCTATCGTATACATTAAAACAGTTCCTATTACATATCCAATAAAAGTATCAAACGCATAATCATTATGAAAATAAATCAAAATAAGAATGATTAATGCGTATATTGAAGCAACTTTCATCATAGTTCCTTTTGTTTTACTAAAAAAGGATACGGATCTTTCATCCATACTAAACGCACCTTCACTTGCCAATTTAAATGTATCTATTGTTGTTACAATATGAAAAATTACTGCTCCTAAATATAGCAAACATACATAATTCAACGTAATACGATCCATTGAATTATTAGCTATTTCAGAAACAACTAAAACTGTAAGTAATATAGTAGCCATTTGAAGTGCGTATAATAATACGACAAGTGTTTGTAGCTTTTGAAATTTAAATTGAGCTTTTGGAAATAAATATAAAATGAAAAAAATTACTTGCAGAGCATATAACAACACTTCCAGCTTAACAATTCCTATATTAAGGAGAACCATACAGTAATCCCAATCACCTGATACAATAATAGAAAAGACGGCTATTGAACTATAAAGTATTCCTCCAAACATAAATCCTGTAGCACCCTCAGGACTTAAACGATCATTACATGTCATCCTAAACTTATCTAAATCTTCTTCTTTTATATTCCACATCCTGACGTTTCACCTCTATACAGCTTAAATAATTTTCATTCAATAACATCCCATTACATTCCTAACTTTTTAAGTACATTCATCTTTGCGTAACTATATTCAGATAATATTATCTCTACATTAATTACCGTACATAATCAGAATGCTTTTGATAGTTCAAATAGCCTTCTTTCTCCTCAAAAGCTCTAAATATTCTTCTCTCTTTCACTTAAGCATATCCCTCATACTCCCTGAAACTCCACTCACTTAGTAAAAACGTTACTGTCATCACAATTGTATCGAGATAATATAGCTCTTTATTTTTATCTTCAGAAAGGTGATAACCTCCCATCGACAATATGCTAGGAGGTTATTACAGTTATTTAAAATTTGTTTTTTATTTTAATGGATTCGATTTTTGCAAATAATAATGTTGTTTAATTTGAGGAGCGAACATTAAAAACCTACTGCTTAATAACTCGTAATTAAGTCTTCACCCTCATATCTAGGGTCTTTCTCAACTTTACCATCTTTTGTTTTGATGACTTTTAGTCTACCTAACCACTCTGCTCCGTTATATGTCTCTTCACTTACCCATACTTTATGCTTTTTACCATCTACCTCAACTACTAATGTGGGGTGTGTAAACATGAATTCCTTCTCTACATGCCTACCTACAATTTCTGCATGTAATGATGTACCTTCTTCAACTAATTTACTATTTTGATACCCTTCGATAATAGGTAATCCAATAAATACAAAGGGTATCAGTCCAAATACGATTACTTTCTTCTTTGTACTCCATTTATTCTTTTCTTTCAATTCCTTCTGTCTCGCTTCTCTTTCTTCGCGTTCATCCAAACTCTCATTTAAAGCATCTTCCCATGCCTTAATTTCCGCTTCGATTTCTGCTTCAGCTCTTGCTAGTTGTTCTAGTTGTTCATCGGTTGCTACCATCTCATATGAGTTGTCTCCAACCAAACGAATTTCAGCACCATTTTCTTTTACTTTTCGCAAGTCTTTTTCTGTACAATTAAACTCTCGAATGATTTCCCCTTGTGTGTTTACCAGTCTAACGTAAATGTTTTTTTTCTCCTTCTTCTTAAACATCTGAACTCCCCCTTATTTGTTTCCTATCATAGATAACCCTATTGCAATAAGATAAAGAAAACGATAATAAGGAAAGTCTTCCCTTTGCTTACTTGTGTTGTAGAACCTTCCAAGACAGCCCATATAAAAATTGGGAAAAGAAGAATACCTAGAAGAATATCAACTAACTTTTTGCTACTCTTCTTTAGTGGTTTTTCTTCTACCATCGGTTTTATCTGAACAGCTTCTTTTCTTATTTGTTTCGGTTTCTTTTTCTTGCGTCTATGATTCACCCAACTTACTCCTTTTAGAATAACTTTTTCCTAACTATAAAAATACCGAAAGATCCCCATTTTCATCGTACAGGATAAAAAGTATAAATTCTCATTAATACCATTTTTCAAAACATCTATTTTATTTTTTAACAAACTCATTCCGCCACATTTTAAACTTAGCTGTAAATTGACCTTCAATTCTTCAAAACAAATCAGATCCCTTAGAATGATTTATTATTTTGAAAAGATTTTTCAGAATTCATATAATCTTGCTTAGCTTCCTGATCATTATCCTTTTTACTACTAAAATTCACAGATATTTGCTGAGTATGTGTTAATAATTTTCCCTCACTATTTTTCTTTTCATATACAATTGAAATTATTAATTGTATTATTTGCATTGGATGCTGTTTCGTATCTTTAGAATCGTTAAAATTGAATACAATTGATGCTGTTTCAAAACTATCATATTGCAAATTCAATTTATCGTTAATTATTTCTTGAAATTGTGATTCCGTTAACGTAAAACCAACTGTATTTGGTTCATTAAATTTCTTTTTATTTCCATCTACTTTCAGTTGCAAACTCCCAACACCTTGCAATCTATTAAAAATTAGTTTTACATGTGAAACATCCAAGCTCAAATCAGTACTGTAACCCTTTCTATCTTTATACATGAACCTAGTGCTATATTTTTCTTCTTCTTTATATTTATTATCCTTATGTCTATTTTTTATGTTCTTAATATCACTTGTTATTTTTTGAGTGGTCTCTCCATACAATAAATTTTCTTTCAAATTATATATACCTTCAGTAGTTTGATATAGTGTATTATGAATTCTGTCATCACCATTTTTTTCTGTCGTAAAATCAATAACCCGTTCCTTCACATACGCATACCCATCATCACTCGCAGACATAACCTTTCTCATGTCACCTTCATCCAAAGCTTTGACAAATGGCTTATAATCTATTTGCTTTTCCCCTAAACCACATCCACTTAATAAACTTGCTACTATTGACAGAACTATCATCATCTTAGCTTTCTTCTTTAACTTCATACTGACACCCTTATTCAATCAAAATAAGCTTTCCTCTTTCCATTTTGGAAGAGGAAAGCTTATTTCCTTTTAAGTTTATTTTTTTCCCTTTATTTCTAACTCTTGTGCTTGTTGTTGCTTTTTATTTTTTTCAATTACTTTTTCAACAAACTCATTCCGCCACATTTTAAATTTAGCTGCAAATTGACCTTCAATTTTATTTCGATACCCTTCAAATTTAACCTCTGCAATATCCGCGTGATTAAATAATTTATATGTCTCTTCGGTTAAACCCACTGGATGCAACACTCCGCCATAATCATAGAATGTATTTTCATCAAGTAATAAACCTCTCGTAGTGATTACATACTCCACATCTTCTTCTTCTTTAAGACCCAATCTCACAACACTGCCTAAAGGTAATACTTTATCCATATAGTCTTTCATATTAATTCACTGTCCCTTTTAGTACGCTAATTTTCTCTTCTATTTTTTGTCTTTTTTTCTCTAATTGACGAATCCGGTCAATAAATGCCTCACGTGTTTTTCCTTGTAATGTACTATCAATGCTACTCTCTAACCTTCTAATTTCCCCTGTTAAAGATGCAGCTGCTTTTTCCAATTGCACTACAACGTTTATAATTTGTTCTCGTCCACCACTAGCTGGAAATGTACTATGAACCCTTGACATTATCGTATGTAAATCCACCTTCAAACCCCTCTCTTTTAAATTTATAAACTTGGAATTTTAATAATATGAAACTGCTCCTAATTCTTCGTCTTTTGCAAACATAGAAAATACCGCTTCTGAAACATCGTCGTTTAATTGTTTTAAATCTTTCGATAACTCCTTCACATCTTTAGCAATTTCACCTAATAAAGAACGGTTTATCCCCCTACTGTTATCATTCATAAAGAGATTTAACAATGAGTGACGATGACTTAATATATGTTCAGATACAATTGCAGCTACATTTGTATCAACTACAAAATCTCCTTTAAACAAATCTAGTAAATCTTGCACGTAAGAAGCTGCAACTTCTTTTGCAATATCTAAAATTTCACTTGTAGCTAAATATACTACAACACTTCCAGCTAAAAAATTTATAGCAGTATTAAATACAGACTCTAATACTTCTAAAACTTTTTCCTTACATTTCGCTAAAGTTGTTTCAATCCATTCTACAGCGATATCTACCGCTCCTTTTATTTCAACTGTAGCCATTATACTAAATTGGATTGCTTCTGCTGTAATTTGAGACTTTAGTCCTTCATACTTTGTATTTAATCTTGAAAAACCTTCTTGAACTTTTTCTCTTAGCTTTTCAAGCTCCTTGCTGCCTTGTACAATGTCCGAGTAACCTAATATTCCACCTATAATACTAGAAATTGGCGTTGCATTTAGTATCAAATTAATTGCAGTTCCAGCTACCTTTTCTTCTTCTATAGAAACTTTTCTATGAAATACATCATGTATAGTTCCTGTGTATATAGCCCCAGCAGATTGAGAAAACTCCATAAATCCTGGGATAATATCCCACCCCGTATCGTTATCACTTGCTAGTTTATCAATCCATATTAGATGTCCATTCTCATCATAATCCTTCACTGTAAAAGCATATGAGTGACCTGCTTGATTCGGAATTTTATACATTCTTCCCGGAAGTGTGAAGTCTGCTGCCTTTATCCCAATATGTAGTGGATCATTCTGATTAATGATATTCCGAACATTTTTCATATCAAACCCATTACCAAATTTATCAACATCTCGGTTTAATACAGGCGCTGGATTTAATGTTAATGTTTCAATATTATCTTCTTGATGTCTTAACGATACAGTATTAGCTATACCACCACCTAATGAATGCCCTGTTACACTAATTTTGGCAGAAGGGTTATCATGTTTAACCTTCAAATAAAATTCTTCTCCTTGATCATACTGTCTAACTGTAAAATCGTGTTCCAAATTACCTAACATTATTTTATTTGCACCTGTTATATTATGTCCCCCAATTTCACCATCTGTTATTGCATCCGTTGCATCTTCCGTTCCTACATATGTTATTACAATTTCTCCTGTAGACCTATCTTTAAAAGCGTATGCAGCAAATCCTGTATTTTCATCAACTTTATCATCTATAAAATCTGCGTTAAATTTATCCTGTAATGTCTTTTTATTTTTTTGACTTAGTTGGTTATACGGTTCTTTACCAGCTTTAAAGTCATAAATATCCTTTCCAGCTAGCTCCAATTTCCCCCAATCAGAATTTATCTCTCTTACCTCTATATCCTCTATTATTTCTTTATCTTGCTCCACATCCTTACTCATATTACTCACTCCTAATTACTTATTATTTTTATCCTGTGCTCTGTAATCTATATATTTTTTTTTTGCATCTTGATTATTGCCTTTTTGACTATCAAAATATGTGTGTATTTGTGATATATATTCTACTAACTTACCTTCATCATTTCGCTTCTTATAATTTATTACAATACTTACCTCCAATATCTGCTCTGAACCATCTTTAGAATCTATATGCAGTACAATCGATCCACCATCATATTCATCATATTGTATTTTCAACTTATCATTAACAATACTCTGAAAATCTGATTCATTTAGTTTATATCCAACTGTACTAGGTTGATCAAACTTTTTTATATCATCTCCGGGCTTCATCTTTAGTTTCCCTATTCCTTTTAAACGATCAACAATTAAGTTTACGTATGAAACATCCAGATTTGAATCCGGACTTTTCACCTGTCCATTTTTATACATAATATTGGTACGATAAACACCTTCTTTTTTATTATCTTTGCTGTCTACTGCTGAAGTAACCGCTTGTGTTGTACTTCCATATAAACTTTTATCTTTCGTATTATATATCCCTTCCGAAGTTTGATAGATTGTTTTTCTATGCTCTCCATCTTCCTTTTGTTCATATGTACTATATATACCTCTTTGTTTCACATACGCATACCCATCATCACTCGCAGACATAACCTTTCTCATGTCACCTTCATCCAAAGCTTTGACAAATGGCTTATAATCTATTTGCTTTTCCCCAAAACCACATCCACTTAATAAACTTGCCACTATTGACACAACTATCATCACCTTAGCTTTCTTCTTTAATTTCATACTGTCACCTCGTTAGTTACTCTAGGCATTTTTAGTTTCATTATGTTCCCTTTTTGATAGTAATACACTTCATCTTTACCTAATGGTGCTTCGTTGCTTATATATTTTATATTGAAGATACTTTGATCATTTAATGGCATTGCGATAATTGCTGCTGTTAGCTTACTTCTCATTTTCATAGGTAGAGCTTCACGATTTCGGTCCATGTAGTCGTGGTGACCTGCTAATACAAAGTAAATGCCTACTGTACGAGATAGATCAATTAAAGTTGCTGCATCCTCCATTTCTAAATAAACAAATTTACTAAACTCTTCAACATTTGTCATGATAATGAGTTGTTTTGTGAATGCAGGAATTTCTCTACCTTCTTGTCTTGCTTGCGCTAATTCAAGAGCTCGTTCGCGAATTACTTCCATCCAATACTTCGCATGCATATTGATTTCATTTTCGTCTACAATGTAGTGCGTCACATTATCTTTATATTGAACGAAACTATACTCTGCTGTATCCACTAACGTCACACTTTCAAAATAATCTTTATTCAATTGAGATAGGATGCTAGATACAATTTGTTTTCTCATACTATCATCTACACTATAAATCATTAAATGATCATTCACTGCAATATCATGAGCTACAACTTCTACGTTTGCAAAATCAAGCCCCATTGGAATTCTTGCTGCTTGTAGAGCTTTTGTAACGTCTTTATTTTTACGATAAGTAGCAATATCAATAATTTCTGGCATCATTGGAATTGCCTTCGGACGTTCTCCATCCCATTCTCGGTCCATATCATTTGCTTCTTGTTGTAATAATTGAATTTGCTGTAATTCATCTTCTGCTTTCGTAGGTAATGCAACCTGGAATAATGTAGGAGATTCTAGTTTTATTAACGCTCTTCCTGCTGTTTCTTCCACTTTTATATCAGATCTCCCTACAATACTAGCTACTTCACTTTGATCAATCATATATAGGCAAGTTTGAATTTTAATATTATTGTACAATTGAATTCTAAGTGCATTTTGTCGCCCTGCACTAATTAAGGTATGAATTCCTAAACTTGCTCCATCTCGGACAATTTGCATAATTAGCATTTCAAAGCTTTCATAGAACTTCGCTTCTTTTACTGCATCATAATTGTCGATCGCAATAATAATATGTGGTATTTCTTTCCCACTTGCCTTTTCATACATTTCAATATTTGCAACGTCATATTCACTTAATAATCGTTTACGATTTTTCATTTCTTGAGTTAATCTTTCAACAAACTTTAAACATTTTTCAGATTCATCAATCGTAATCGTATCCGCTACATGAGGTAATCCTTTCAAAGGTAGAAGACCATTTGTTCCAAGGTCCACTAAATACACATGCAAATGCTCCGGACTATGCTGACGAGCTACATCCATAATGACTGATTGTAAGAATGTTGATTTTCCGTAGCCTGGACTTGAGAAGACCGCTACGTGCCCGTCTTTACTAATATCTAGTGTTAATGGTGTTTGTGATTGTAATTCAGGCTGATCTAGTAGACCAACTGTTGCTTTTAATGGTTTCTTTTCTTTCGTCCATGCTTCTTTGAACTGAATAGCGTGTAAGTCTTGTAAATATACGCTTTCTGGAAGTGGTGGTAACCACGGTCTAGCTAACGCTTCAATTTCATTTACTTCTGCGTAATCGTGAATGTAGTCAATAACAGCATCCAGTTCAGATGGTACACTTATTACTTCTTTACTGCTACCAAGTCCACTTAAATCTTCACTTAATATTTCATATTGTCCTAGATCATTTATTGCATATATCGTTGCGTCTAAATGTTCTTTATCCTCTTTGTTTTCTACATAGTCTGCTCCGCTCCAAGCTGATTGGAATAGTTCATAAATTTCATTATTCCCAACTTGTAAGTAAGCACGTCCTGGTAATGTAATTTCAGCAGCATCCGGTGTTTTTAAAATTTCATTACTATCTGACGTATTTTGAACTTTTAATGCTAGTTTGAATTTCGAGTTACTCCAAATTTGATCATCTACAACACCACTCGGTTTTTGCGTAGCTAATATTAAATGGATTCCGAGCGAACGACCGATACGCGCTGTTGAAACTAACTCTTTCATAAATTCTGGTTGTTCTGACTTCAATTCTGCGAATTCATCACTAATTAAAAATAGATGCGGCATCGGCTCACTTACTAAGCCTTCTTTATACAGTTTTTGATACTGATTAATATGGTTTACATCATTTTCACCAAATAATCGTTGTCTTTTCTGTAATTCAGCTTTAATTGATGCGAGCGCTCTCATACTTTGTGCTCCATCTAAGTTCGTAATTGTTCCTAATAAATGTGGTAAGTTTTTGAATAAATTCGCCATACCGCCGCCTTTATAGTCAATGAGTAGAAAGGCTACTTCGTAAGGATGGAAATTGACTGCTAGAGATAAAATATACGATTGTATAATTTCCGATTTACCTGAACCTGTTGTACCTGCTATTAATCCGTGTGGTCCGTGTGCTTTTTCGTGTAAGTTTAAGTTTACGATATCTTCTTTACCACGTAATCCAAGTGGTACAGCTAAAGATTTATGCGCTGCATTTTTCTCCCAACGACTTGTGATATTCAGTTCTTTTACTTTTTCAACGCCGTACATTTCTAAAAATGTTACGCTTTCTGGAATACTATTTTTTAAGTTTTGCAAATGATTTAATGGTGCTAATGCCCGTGAAATATCTTCTAAATTGAACCCTTTCGGTACGTGATTTAGTTTAAATTGACGGTTAACAAGCTCTCCTTGCTCTAAGATGATGTTCCCTTGTTTTGCATCTCTTATATCTATTACCGTTTTCACATGCTCCGGTAAACTTTGCATAACATCTTGTACAAATACAAGTGATACACCTAATTGACTCGGATCATCATTAAAGAATTCCATAACAACATGGTCTAATATTAGTTTTTCATCTGTAATGAGAACGACATAGTGCGGTGTAAAGTACATTTTTTCATTAGTAGAACTTTTTTCATCTAGTTTTAATTTTCGTTCTTTCAATATTTGATACAAACTATTTAACACTTGATCACGGCTACGATCATGGTATACAAATCCACGTACATTTATATCGCGAACACTTCCATGAGGTAACCAGCGCATCCAATCCCATTTTTCTTTTTCTTCTTCCGGAAAAATAGTAATAAACTGCAAGTCATAATAACTATGGAATAAAGCCGTTTGTGCAACTAATAATTGTAATTGCTCTAACACTAAAGAGCGTTGGCCAATATAACCGACTGGTCCATTCATTAAATCTGTTACAACTGGTACATCTTCCAATGATAGATAACGCTGTCTTAGTTCACGTGCTATATCGATTAATTCATCTTTCGTTTGACTAAATTCTTCTTCATTAAATTGAATTTCAAAACTCGTATTAGCTTGTCCTGTTCCAACGCTAAATGTTAAGAAATCATGATGTAACATTGTTTTTTCATAAATTCTAGGATTTACTTGAACTGCCATATTACGTATTACTTCTACATTTGGATTGTGATAATGTAATGCGTGACGCTGTTTTTCACTTTCTGCATGTAAATCTTTCGTTTTTTGTTTTATATACTCTCTATAGCTTTTATCTCGTTCAACAATGTCGACTTTATATTGCTTCAAATTTTTAATATACGATGTGACAGAAACAATGATTGTTACTAATGTCATCGCAATCGATGCGATAATAAACATTCCATATTTCATGAAAATAGCAAGTAATACAGTTACGACAATCATGACAAGTGAAGGTGCAATGATTCTTGCTAAATGCTCCGTTGGTTTTGATGGCATACTTGAAGGCTTTGCAATTGTCATTTTCTCTTCTGGTTCACGGTAAATAATACGTGGTGAACGATGATAGTCTGGATAACCACTTTGATAATTCGTTTCTGATTCTACTAAAATAGGTAACGCAGATTTCACTTTATCTTCTGAAGAAAGTACTTGAATGTCTTCACTACCAATCTCCAATAAAATACCATCAAAATATAATACGTCTCCTGATTCCAACATAACGCTATCTTTTAACTTCGTATAATTATGAAATACATCCCCGCCATACACGTTCACTTTAAAAGAATCGTACAACGTTTCGCGAGATAGCATTAAATCTACACTAGTCCCGGTAATAGAAATATCATCGTAATCGTTTTGACTCACTGTAAGAGAATGTTTCGTTCCAATATCAAACACTTTAGTTGTGCCAACAATAGATATAAAGATTTTCAAGCTCACATCTCTTGTTTTCCCAATCTCAATTTCCTTATTGAATTCTATTAATTGATCCTGTACCATCCAAGCATTTACTTCATTATTCCACTTTAACTCTACTTCTTGTTCTAAACTTGGATTCGTAATATCATTTGTCCACTCTTTTCCAATCGACACTATTGATTGCTCATTTGGATGTAATGTGCACTTATATATTTTGTCTCCATAAGTCAATACTAATAGTTGCTCCATCCGTGTTCACTGCTCCTTTTCAACTGTCTCATCAAGTGCTTACTCTTTTTTCTCTGTGTCCGACAAATTTTTATCGTTTGATGAATTGCCATATTTCTTTTTATATTCATCTAATTGTTGCTCATATGTTTTTAACTTTTGATCACGTTCTTCCCCTGATAAATCTGGATTATTTTTCAGTGATTCAATTTGTTTAACAAGGCCGTACATAATAAGCTGAGGATCATCAAGTGTCTTAGCTAAATCTAATGATTTATCAAAATTACCTTTTCCGTTATACATCCAATACAGCAAATACTTTTCATCACTTTTCAAACTAATATTTTTCATAATCGATTTCTTTTGAGCTTCACCTAGTTTTTCAGCTGTAATGTATGCGAATGCTAACTCATATTTAGATGCAATCGGTAATGATTCAAACTCCTCTTCATTCAATTGCGTAATGACTTTGTCATAATCAGTTGCTATGAAACTTGCATTTGCTTCTAACAATTTATTTTGATAAGGAAATTTTATAAAAGTGAAATATATTAAAGGAGCAGCTAAAATAACTGTCGCCGCTATGAAGGAAAAAGCTAAGTATTTAAATGATTTATAGCTTTTTTTAGGTACTAACTGCATATTTTTTTCTGTTTTTGTTTGTTCCTTCTCAAAGCTGTCATCAAGAAACTGCAGTAATGCATCTAAGCTTTCCATTTGAGCAACGGTCTGTTCAAATGTTGTTTCTTTTGCATCTTTTAGTAACCCAGCATACAAATCATCAAAGTTATGTTTTTGGGAGAATAAAGCAATAATTAGACACTTATATTGTGTTAAAAATTGCTCTTCTAATAACGGGGTTGGCGGAACAATATCTCGAATTCCTCTATGTATAATACTTGGTATTAAATTAGCATTAAAAACTATATTGTCTGGATGTAAAAAGAACGTGATTCGTTTATTTAAATATTTACGAAACTGCGCAACATTCCGAAGTAGTCTTAATTTCTCATTTCTTCCAAAACGGCTAAGATCGTCCCACTTATATAATTTTTTATCTACTTGATATAGAAACGTAAACATATCATCCGTTTCTTCTATTGTTAATGGTACAAATTCAGATGATTCGCCCGTAATTATATCGAATTGACGGAAGTCTTTTATACGTGTTTGAGATTTGGTCATCTCCAATTTCCAATTTTCTTTTTCTATTTGAAATTGATAGTTCATTGCATCAATTTGAATTATTTTTTCCGTCATGTTTATCCTCTTCTCCTTTTCTTTATAACCCGTAATAACTTATTTTCAAATAACTAAAAGTAAAAAATATTCTTTATAAAACTTGCAAAATATCTCCATCTGTTATTTGGTGATCAATTAAACGATCATTATCTGTTAAAACAATTGACTTATTTTTCACTTTAATTACAAAATGTGAACCTTCATGATTATCAATCT
>NZ_WEII01000101.1:0-13488 GCF_009183805.1 Bacillus sp. B2-WWTP-C-10-Post-4
ATATTGAATTGTTAAGATAAGAACATTTTCTGAGTTATGGAGGAAATGTCATGAAAAAAGACAAGAGACATTCTATTCGAGAAGCAATGAAAAAAAACTTAAGAAAAGAATACTTTTACTTAAAAAAAGAATTACTTTTCTACTGCCCAATTGATTTAGGCACATTCTCAAACGAGACATACTATGCTACTTTCGATGAAGATGGCATCAGTATTTATCAGTATGATAAAAAAACAGAAAGTAAATTAAAATTGTGTGAGCGTCATCCGTGGAAGAGTTGGAATAAAGTGAAGATTGATCACTATTTGACAACTTCTCAATTTATTTTTCAGGGTGAGCGAAATTGGATCTTATCTCTTTTTCAAAAAGGAAAAGAAGCTCAAAAAATTATTGAAGAGCATACATCTTTACAAACAGAAGTTGTTTCCCGCTCTTTCTTAAAAAAACTTCCTGGTTTTCGTTCTAATACACCACTGAATAAATACATCGGTAGTATTTGTTACACTGCACTTATTGCATTTTTATTAAAATGGATGATTCCATTTCAAGCACCACAAATCGCCCTGTATTCTATCTCGATTGGTTGTATGCTTCTTGGCCTACTTTGTTTGACAATCGGTTTAATTGAACCGACTATCGTACTGTTTCGAACAAAAGAGAAAACAAGAACAAAAGTTTTTTACTTATATAGCTATTTAGCTATTTCTGGATTTATATGTGTCTTTATTTTTTGGTAAAAGAAGCCGTCCCAAAATAAATTTTGGGACGGTTTTCTTTTAGATATAGATGCTCTAATTCACTCAATAGTTCTAGCAAAAGCGCCCATATAATTTCATTTACATTGAACCTTATTTAAGAAGAACATAAATTTGTTCAAAGTTTAATTTTTGAGATGCTTCCTTCACTTAACATATAATTGTTGATTAGGATAAATTAGCTCTTGCTGCAATCCATTTTTTTCTTTAATTTCCTTAAGTGTCATACTAAATTTCCGTGCAATACTAACTAAAGTATCCCCTTTTTGTACGACATATAATGATGAAGAAACAACTTCATTTCTTTGTTCATTTAAAACAAGCAATGGGTTCATCGCATTCTTTTTCGCCATCGTCCATCTTCCTTGATGAAGTTCTAGATGTAAGTGTGCACCTCGCGATTCTCCCGTGTTCCCTACTTCTCCAATTTTTTCTCCTTTGGAAATATAATCTCCTTGCCCCACATATCTCTTATTTAAATGTGCATATACAGCCTCATATTCTCCGTGTTTAATAAATACAACATTTCCATAACTACTTGAATAATAAGACTTCGTTACCCTACCATCTTGAATAGCTGCCACAGGCGTTCCAATCGGCGCAGCTACATCAATACCATAGTGTTTTCCATGCCTTGTCCCAAAATAATCACTTATCTGACCTTCAACAGGCCATGTCCATCGATTTTCTTCTGCATAAACATGTAATTGAGATACAAACAGTATACTCAATAACATGACGCCGCATTTTAAAACTTTCATATACATCCTCCGTTTTCTAATTACCACCATACCTTCTCTATTTTGGTATATTACAGAAAAAAGTATACAAAAAAAGAAAGTGAATTACTCCACTTCCTTCTCTTTCTTATCACGAAAAACTAATGCACTACGGTTATACTCCACATCTTTCACTTGTAATCGGGCATTTATTACTCGAGCTATCGCAAACAAATAATCAGATAATCTATTTACATACTTTAAGACAACTTCATTTATTTTCACTTCTTTTTGCAATGATACTATAGAGCGTTCTGCTCTCCTTACAACAGTACGTGCAATATGAATAGTAGCCGCCGCCTCGCTACCACCTGGCAAAATAAAGCGTTCTAATGGCGGGGCTTCTTCTATATATAAATCAATCTTTCTTTCTAAACTTTCAACCATCTCAATTGTCACTTTATAAGGAATTTTTTGTTCCACTATTGCCAAGTCTCCTCCGCAATCAAATAGTTCATGTTGAATATTTTCGAGCTCATTGTAAATATCTCTAAAAGCCTTGCCTTGAACCTTAGTCATTGCATATCCAATATGAGAATTTGCCTCGTCTATTGTTCCATACGCTTCCACACGGATATCATCTTTATCAACCCTGCCACCTATTACACTTGTCGTTCCTTTATCTCCTGTTTTTGTATATAATTTCATTTCTTCACAGCACCTCTCTTGTTATTTTTAATTCGACCAAGATAGAAAAAAGTTCTACCATTCTTTATTTAATTGAGTTTACAAAAAAATAAAAAACAGCAGAACCTTATTCATTATCAACTTTAAAAAAGCATATCTAAATTATACGATTCGGTAAATATACAGAAAATGTAGTTCCTTCTCCAACAACACTTGATACAGAAATTTTACCGTCATGGCCTTGAACAATATTTTTCGCAATTGCAAGCCCGAGTCCTGTTCCACCCTTTTTCCCACGTGTTCTTGCTTTATCAGCTTTATAGAAACGATCAAATAAAAATGGAATATCCTCTTCTGGAATGCCTACACCCGAATCTTGTACTTCAAAAATGAGGCCATTATTTTTCGTATCAATTACAAGCGTTACATGTCCACCCGCATTCGTATGACGAATTGCGTTATCAATCAAGTTCGTCAACACTTGTTCCATCCGATCTGCATCAAACGCATATTCTTCAATCTGATTCCGGAAATCAACTGTTAGTTCAACTTCTTTATCCTTTGCAATCCCTTGGAATTTACGACCAATTTTTTCCACAAACGGATGTATGTCCACTTCACCAATATGTAACTCTACGTGACCGCTTTCCATACGAGCTAAATCTAACAATTCATTTACAAGTTTACCTAAACGAACGGATTCATCATAAATGATTTGAACAAACTCATCTATTTCCTCTTTCGTTTGCACAATATCATCTAAAATCGCTTCACTATACCCTTGCAGCATGACCATCGGTGTACGAAGTTCATGTGATACATTCGCAATAAAGTCTTGACGCATTTTCTCAAGACGACGTTCTTCCGTCATATCTCGCAGTACCGCTACAGCCCCACGAATTTTCGTTTGATTGTAAAGTGGTGTCATAAGAACTACATAGTTCCCTTTTTGTAAATTAATTTCAACAACTTGTTGTTGCTCGCTTTCTACAACGAGATGGAATAGTTCCACAAGTTCAGAAGGTAATTTTTTACTTAACTCTATTTCTTTTTCTTCTTGCCAAACTTGTAAGAAATGTTCAGCCGGTGGATTAATAACTACGACTTCACCTTCTTGATTTAACGTAATAACTCCATCTGCCATACTACTCAAAATACTGGCTAACTGTTCTTTTTCTTGCTGCAAAGCATTCATATTAAACTTCAACTGTTTACCCATTTGATTTAAGGCCGTTGCCAGCTCACCAATTTCGTCCTGAGATACCATAGGAGCCTTTGCATCAAATTTCCCACGTGACACTTCAAAAGCAACCTCACGCATTTTACGAAGCGGTGCTGTAATCCGAGTAGATAAGAAGAACGCAAAGAAAGTTGTTAATATAATCGCAATCCCAGCGGCTAAGAAAATGAAATCAGTCGTTCTCTCCATATCTTTTATTGGCACTTGTAAAGATTCATATACGAACACTGCGCTTTGATTTTTTGATTGCACTGGTTTCCCAACGATCACAATATCATTTTCAGTGCTTTTATTCTTTCTACTATCAGAAGCTTTTCTAATGTTGTTCTTAATTTCTTTTTTGTCCGTAAAAACAGCGGCTAATTCTTTATCTTCTTTTAAATTATCCATTGTAAGGGTGACTAACCCTTCTTGTTTCGGTGAAGAAGAGATTTCCTTGCCATCTTCTACAATAATAATCCTTGAAAGTGGATCAGAGAATTTGTACGCGATGTTCTCAATCGTTTTTACATCGGCACCTTCTTCAATTAATTCCGTAACACTTGTTGCGACTTTTTGAAGTCTATTTTCACTCATATCAACATAATACGTTCTAAAAAATTGTGAAAGTAAAATCGCAACAAATCCAAGAACAAACGAAACGAGAAGTAATATGGTCATCCATAACTTCCCTACTACACTTCTCCAAAGCATCAGTCGTTCACAACCTCAAATTTGTAACCTACACCCCAAACAGTAACAATCATTTTCGCTGCATCTGGTGATTTTTTACTTAACTTCTCACGTAAACGCTTTACATGTGTATCAACTGTACGTAAATCTCCGAAGAATTCATATTGCCATACTTCTTTTAACAGCTGCTCACGATCGAATACTTTATCAGGAGCTTTCGCTAAAAATAATAGTAACTCATATTCTTTCGGCGTTAAGTTTACTTCATTGCCATCTGCAGTAACACGGTGTGCATCGTTATCAATTGTTAAGTGAGGGAATACAGTAACATCTTTTGTCGTTGTATCTTGTGTAAAGAATGTTGTTGGTACAGCACGACGTAATACCGCTTTCACACGTAGCACGACCTCACGTGGACTAAACGGCTTTACAATATAATCATCTGTTCCAACTTCAAATCCTTGTACTCTATTTACTTCTTCACCTTTTGCTGTCAGCATAATAATTGGTGTCGCTTTCTTCTCACGAACCCCTTTACATACTTCAATGCCATCTTTACCAGGCATCATAAGATCTAATAAGATTAAATCGTAATCATTTTGCAACGCCATTTCTAAAGCTGTATCACCATTATCTGCTTCTTCAATCGTATATTGTTCTCTTTCTAAGTACATTTTCAATAAACGACGAATACGATCCTCATCATCTACAATTAAAATTCTTGATTCATTTTCCATCTCTACCCGCTGCGTACTTTCACCTCAGCGGTTCACACCTACCCTTCTTTAACTATTATGTTGCGCTATTCTCGTTTATTTAAGCAATCTTCTAAATGTTTCACTTCCCATATTATGCTTCACAAGAATAATAAATTTTGTTCAATTTTTTTCCAAAACTATGTATTTTTTTTGAACTGTATATAATGTCCTCGACATCATTTTACAAAATCAACCGCTACTTTGTCATGTTTTTCTCAAAAAAGAAGAAAAGTTGACAAAAATAAAATAGGAAAGTGACATGCACTCTCCTATTTTATTTCTCTATGCATATGAATGTAAACCGGCAATAATTAAGTTTACTACAATAAAGTTAAACATAATGATTGCAAAACCAATTACTGCAAGCCAAGCTGATTTCTCCCCATGCCACCCTTTAGATAATCGTAAATGTAGTACTGCAGCATAAAAGAGCCACGTTATAAGTGCCCAAACCTCTTTCGGATCCCAGCCCCAAAAGCGCGTCCACGCTATTTGAGCCCAAATCATCGCAAAAATTAATGCACCTAATGTGAAAACTGGGAATCCAATTGCAATAGATCGATATCCGATTTCATCTAGTAGATCACTATTCGTATTCTTTACTAACGGCTGAAGTGCCGCCGATACTCGCTTCCGTAAAACGAGTCTTAATACAATATACAGTAATGTTCCAACTAACACTGACCAAATAACAGTATTTAATTTTTTTGCATTTACAATTGCTGGAACTTCAACTGCCGGTTCTAATTTATTTTCTGTCAGTAACTTCCCTTCATGCGGTCCAACTAAAGCCGGAAGATTGTACTTCATTTCCAGTTGTTGTTCATTTTTATCAATCCATTGAAACTTCGCTTCATATTTCATACTAGAAAATACCGTTGTTACTCCAATAAATCCAACTGTACAAACAAGTGTAAATACTACCGTCTCTAGCCAAAATGTACGTTTACTTCTCGTCGATTGATCTACATTTTTCAATAAATACATAACGCCTGTAATAAAACTAATCGCTAAAATGGCTTGTCCTGCTGCTGCAGTCGTCACGTGAATATGTAACCAATTACTTTTTAAAGATGGAATAAGCGGAGATATTTCCCTCGGAAACATACTTGCATAGGCAATTAATAAAAGCGCAACTGGTAATGCAAATAGTCCGATTATGCTTACACGGTACATAAAATACATGACAATAAATGCTCCTACAAGCATCATGCCGAAAAATGTACCGAATTCAAAAAAATTACTAACTGGCGCATGCCCTGATGCAATCCACCTTGTAACAAAATATACTGTTTGTGCTATAAACCCTAAAATTGTAATCGTTATTCCTACATTTGCCCATTTATGACCCTTTTCTTTAATGGCTCCCCCAAAAAATAGAGTCGCAATTAAATATAAAATAAATGCGGTAAAGAGAAAGTTACTACTTATTTGCACCATATCGTTTCCCCACCTTAACTAATTTTTTTATCGATTACTTTATCATTTGGCTGTGGAATTGCTGTACCTTCTATTACTCTTTCAATATCTTTCTTTAAACCGAACCAATTTTTATTTGTATGCCCTGCAATCCACCATTCATCATTAACACGTTGTATCCAAATACGGCGATGATTCCAATACATACCTTGAATGACACCAACCATAAATATAAATCCTCCAATGCCGAGAATCCAAAGCGTTAAATCTTTTCTTACAGTAAGTGCTGTTGCATTTTGCATTTCAACACCTGCAAACGACATTTTATATTTGTTGTTTCCATCTGGTTCTATATTTTGCTGAATACCAACAAAACTCACTTCACCATCTGGTGTTTCAGGTGTAAACATTTTAAATACAAATGCAGGATTGTTTGGTAATTTCGTTTTCGTATTTGGTTTTCCATTCTCATCAAAATAAAAATCAGGAAAATAGCTTAATAGTTCTAGAGAATAACCAGTTCCTAAATCATATTTTTCCTTAGGATTCGTTAAATCTACTTTAATCGGTCCCCACTTTTGATTATTTTCTTTATTTTGTAAGTTAAAGGACATACTTTTAAATTCACTTTCTTTATAATCCACTTGATACACTGCAAATTGATCAAATTTCAGTGGTTCATTCACTCGAATTTCCGCTTCTTTTACTTTTTCTAATTTCGGTTTTTGTCCTGCTATATTTTCTCCTACTGCTTTATATAATACGGCATTCGTTTGGAAGTTTTTCGCAATCATTTTATCGCCTACACGATCAATCGCTTCATCAAAAACTTCCTTGTCCTTACTTTTATCATAAACTTCTTTTATAAATTTCTCGTTTTTTAAGTAGTATTGTCCATCCGTCCCTGGTATCTCTTTCGTTTCACCGTCACGTAACCAAAGTGCTTCGTCTACGTACATACTCGGTAAAAAACGAAGCATCGCACCGAATAAAAAGATAATAAGACCGATATGATTTACATATGGACCCCAACGCGAGAAGCGTCCCTTTTCTGCTAAAACGTTTCCGTCTTCCACTTTCACGTTATAGTTTCTTTTCTTTAAATTCTTTTGCACTCTTTCCAGGTCACCTTCTTGCGGTGTACCAGTCCCATATAATCTCTGTCTCTTTAAAAAGCTAGGATGTCTTTTTACGCCTTGCTTTTTTAAAGCTTTATAAAGTGGAATAACACGGTCTAAACTACATATCACAAGTGAAATACCGATAGAAGCAATCAAAATCATATACCACCATGAACCGTATAAATTATTAAATCCTAATTGATAGTATAATTGTCCTAAAAATCCGTATTCTTGTTTATAATATTCAGCTGGTGCAATCCCTGGAGTTATGTACATTTCTTGCGGAAAAATAGTTCCTATCGCTGATGCAGCTAAAGTTATTACGATTAGCCATACACCCACTTTTACAGAAGAGAAGAAGCTCCAAATTTTATCGATTATCGTTTTTGTCTGCGTGAGAGATCTCCGTGCACTCCCCTCATAGCGCATATCCAATAGTTTTGTATTTTCATTGCTTTCAAATGGTTTCCCGCAAGCTTCACAAAAAACGGTTCCTATCGGATTAACATGTCCACATTCACATTTAATTTCTTTCAACACTCTCACCGCCCCTGTATCTATATGTACTATTGTATATTCTAACCTCAAGTTACCGCAATACTCAGAATTTTTAAACCAGAGGCACTATAGACACGCACCCCTTATGTAAAGGCTTTCTTTATTACGGAGTAATTTTCTTTAAATACCCTTCTAACTGTTCTTTCGTTTGTTCACCTATAATTTGCTCCACTACTTTTCCATCTTTATCAATCAAAAAGCTTGTCGGTAATGGACCTACTCCATATGTTCCTATAATCTTTTGTCCTTTATCAATGGCAACTGGGAATTTCAAACCATACTGGTTCACAAAGTTCTTTACTGCAATATCCGTTTCATCTGCATCTAACGCTATGATTTCAACACCTTTTTCTTTATACTTTGGATATAATTCATTCATATAAGGCATTTCTTTTTCACAAGGTTTACACCACGTGCCCCAAAAGTTTAAAAATACACCTTTTCCCTTTAAATCTTTTAGTTCAATTTTCTTCCCTTCTAAATCCGTCACAACAAAGTTAGGTGCTTCTTTTCCGATTTGCATTTTCTCTTTATTAGCAAAGAATCCTTGATAAAGGGTAAATCCTACAGCACCACATAAAATGAGTAGAATAATAACGCGAAATAATAAGCGATTTTTCTTCATATTACTTCTCCTCTCCTCGATAAATGTTATGTATTATCTTCTGTAAATGTTGTATTGAATAAATCACCAGCAGAGCACTCCACTGGTGAATTTTTAACTCTATAGCTTATCTTGGCTTTGTAGAAGCAAGCGCGCGTAATTGTTTCACCTCATGTGGTGTCAATTCTCTCGCATCACCAGGTCGCAGGCTTCCTACTTCTAAGAAAGCATAACGTTCACGTTTTAATTTCACTACTTTACAGTCTAACGCTTCAAACATACGACGTACTTGACGATTACGTCCTTCATGAATTGTTAATTGTACAATAGCCATCTCTTTACGCTTGTCCCAAGAAATAATTTTCACACGTGCTGGTGCTGTTTTACCGTCTTCTAACGTAACACCGCGTTCTAACATGCGAATTTTCTCACCTGTTAATGGCCCTTTTATTTTTGCAACATATGTTTTTTCAACTTTATATCTAGGATGCATTAATACGTTTGCGAAGTCCCCATCGTTTGTCATTAATAATACGCCAGACGTATCATAATCTAAGCGTCCGATTGGGAATAAACGTTGTGTAATTTCCGGGAAAAAGTCCGTTACAACACTTCTTCCTTTATCGTCTGATACACTTGAAATTACGCCAGTTGGTTTATATAGTAAAAAATAAACAGGTTCTTCTTTTTCAAGAGGGATGTTATTTACTTCTACTTTATCTTGAGGAGTTACTTTTGTCCCTAACTCCTTCACTATTTTTCCATTAACTTTCACTTTTCCTTGCTGAATTAATTCCTCAGCCTTTCTTCTCGATGCAATACCTGCTTGCGCAATCACTTTTTGTAATCGTTCCATTTCTTTTTTTCACCTCGAATTTATCTTACCTTACATTAGAAAGACTTGGCAACCGCATACGCTTTACGGCTATTCGCTTCATCTTACTTAAACAACATAGCGATGATAATAAACATATAAAGGTCAAATCATGTTTTTACCCTTTATTATTGTCCATATTTTTCATATTTCTCACAATAAAAGTTCATCATTTTGTCAAAAATACCACATAAAAAAACCACTATTAAGCTACACCTTAATAGTGGTCGTATACGTATTATAAGCGAAATAGCGTAAAAAATGAATAGTATTACTGAAACAATAAAGAAACGAACACAATTGAGCATATAATCCCGATTAAATCTGCAAAAAGTCCTACTTTTAGTGCATCCCCCATTTTTCTGATCCCAACCGCTCCAAAATATACAGTTAAAATATAGAAAGTCGTATCTGTACTCCCTTGCATCGTAGAAGCCAATCTCCCAATAAACGAATCTGGCCCATATGTGGCAATTAAATCGGTCGTAATACTTAAACCAGCAGAGCCTGAAATAGGGCGTATAAGTGCTAGTGGAACAATTTCTGCTGGAACATGGATCAAATCTAACATTGGCTTCATTACCGATATCATTGCGTCTAACGCACCTGAAGACCGGAATATAGAAATAGACACAAGCATTCCAACCATAAACGGTAAGATGGAAATTGCAATTTGAATCCCTTCTTTTCCTCCCTCAACGAACGATTCATACGTCGGTACTTTCTTTATTGTGCCATATAAAAGGATAAAACCAATTACACAAGGAATTACCCATAAGGAAATTGTATTTACAATACTCATTTTTTCCGCCCCTTTCTACTCCTTCTTCGGTAAAAATAGCGGTCAATCCAAATTGCTCCAATCATAGAAAGTACTTGTGCAATAAATGTTACCCCAACAATTTCAGTAGGATTCGCTGATTCATACGTCATTCGAATGGAAATGACTGTCGTAGGAATTAATGTAATGGCTGATGTATTTAATGCTAGAAACGTCACCATAGAACGGCTCGCCGAATCCTTTCCTCTATTTAACTCTTTCAGTTGTTCCATCGCTTTAATACCAAGAGGGGTTGCTGCATTACCTAGACCAAAAAAGTTTGCCATCATATTTGATAGAATAAATCCCATGGACGGATGATCCTTTGGTATTTCTGGAAACAACCTTTTTACTATCGGCATAAAAAGTATAACTAATTTTTTTAACAATCCGGCTTCCTCTGCAATTTTCATTAAACCGAGCCAAAATACTAAAACACTAATAAGTCCTATACAAATCGTTACCGCATCTTTTGCTCCGTCAAATACAGCTTTATTCACTTCTTCCATCGTGCCATTTATCATGGCGTATACAATCCCAATGACAGCCATCGCTACCCATACGAGATTAACCATCGTTCCCAACACCTATCATGTAAGAAAAAATTTCTTTCACATTATTCCAGTAAAGTCCCGTTGTAGCTACTAACTTCCGTTTACTATAAAATAAATTCCGTTCTCCAACTTTTTCATTACCAACATAAATGTCTGTCTTCCCAACCTTTACTCCATCCGTAAGTTTTATACTTTTATGGAGTTCAACTTTTAATACTACGTTCTTTTTTTCTTCTTCAGTTAACGGTACCGAAAAACTATTTTTCGTATAAACATGGTTGGCATACTTCTTTTCATTTATTTCAGCAATTGCTCCTTGTCCTAAAACTTTCGTTTGTTTGAAACGTTCAAAACCTTTATCAAACAAATTCATATGATCATCCCAATCACTAGAGGCACTCAAAGTTACGACAATTAAATCTAGTCCATCTTTTGATGCCGTTGTCACAAGCGTTCGCCCAGCTTTCTTCGTAAAGCCTGTTTTTCCTCCTGTTGCAAATTCATAATAAGACGTTACCAGCTTATGTTTATTTTTCCACGGGTAATCCCAAGAATCTGATTTATATGTTTTGGTTCCAAAGATTTTCTTAAATGTCTCGTTTCCCATTGCATATTTCGTTAATAATGCCATATCGTAAGCCGACGAATAATGTGATCCATCTCCATCTAAGCCATGAGGGTTTGAGAAGTGCGTATCTTTCATTCCAATTTCTTTCGCTTTTTGATTCATTAAATATACGAATCCATCTATACTCCCACCCACACTTTCAGCAATTACTTGCGCTGCGTCATTACCAGATCT
Organism: Bacillus sp. B2-WWTP-C-10-Post-4; assembly: GCF_009183805.1. NCBI lineage: Bacteria > Bacillati > Bacillota > Bacilli > Caryophanales > Bacillaceae > Bacillus > Bacillus sp. B2-WWTP-C-10-Post-4. Next base: position 11,584 of record NZ_WEII01000101.1, read on the forward strand.
AAGCATGAGTCCGTATACTAAATCTTCTAACTTCACTTTTTGTCCAGGCTTTAAATAGATTGCCGATCCTTCCACCCTCACCGCTTCATTACTAACTGATACCATTTCTTTCATCTTCCCTGATTCAGCAGCTAATAAAGCGGTCATAATTTTTGTTATACTAGCAATTTTTTGAGGCTCATGTTCTGCTTTTCCGTATAATACACGACCAGACTGTTGCTCCATTAATACAGCATTTCGAGCACTGACATTGCTGTTCATCTTTGCATATGTAGGAATCGGCATAACGCTTGCATACATCATAAAAAGCGTAATGATTACACAAATTCGTCTCATATTTCCCCCCACGTCCTTTTGGCACTTTTTGTACAAGTGTATGCTTGGCCTTTTAAAATATGAACGAAATCTTCCTTCTACTTCCATTAAAAAAGACGCAGAGAATTTGCGTCTAATATGGTGTCCATTCAATTTGTTTCGCAGTTTCAAACCTTTTTTCTACATCAGGCCAATTTACAACATTCCACCAGTTTTTAATATATTCATCTTTTCGATTTTGGTATTGTAAATAATACGCATGTTCCCAGACATCTAGTACAAGGAGCGGTATCGTATCCCATTGTGTAAATAATTGATGAAGTGTACTTTGCAAAATTTCTAACCTTCCAGACCGGGGTACCCAAACGAGAATTGCCCAGCCTGAACCTTCTACTTTAGAGGCCGCTTCTGTAAAATGTTTTTGGAAACGTAAAAAGCTCCCAAAATCTTGTTCAATTTGTTGTGAAAAAGCTCCTCTTGGACTTCCACCACCGTCTTTTTTCATGTTATTCCAAAATATCGTGTGTAAGTAATGACCTGACCCATGAAAAGCCGCTTCCCTTTCCCAATGCTTAATTAAATCAAATTTATTTGTTTTTCTCGCTTCTTCCATCATCTTCTCTGCTTTATTTAACCCTTCCACGTAACTCCGATGATGTTTATCATGATGTAACATCATAATTTCTTTAGAAATATACGGTTCTAATGCATTATACGGATAAGGTAATGGCGGGAGTGTATGTCCTCCAATTGGGACAGCTCGTTCACTATCCCCTCTTTCATATAATTCATATTCCTCTTCTTCTTGCATAAATACTTCCTGCAAGTGATGCTGAATGTGTTCTACATCATCGCTTATTTCATACATAAACTCTGCATCTGTTTCATACTCATGCTCTTTCATACGCTCTAATAACGTCTGAATTTTATAAGCAAGCATATGGACATCATACACTTCCATTGCGCGGCTATCTAATACGTGAAGAACACTTTCACACCAATTTTCTACTTCATGAAAGTAATCTGTAAATACACCTTGCTGATTCATGTTGCACCTCCCTAATGCTATCCACTTAACTATATTCAATGAAAATCCCTTATATAACTGTACAAAAGGAAAAGAAGCTAAGTAACCTTAGCTTCTTTTCCTCAATCAATATTTGTGTAACATCTTTGTCTGATAATCCGTCTCATAATATTCTAGTTCTTCACGCATCAATTGAAATTTACCTTCTAAACTCTTCATCACTTGCTCCAAAGATGCAGGTGGTGTTTGTTGAAAAACGATAGAATTTTTCCCTGTATATGCAGACCGACTATTTTCATACCAATGATCACTCTTCGGTGAAAAAAACTCTGCAATTACTTGATGGTAAATCTTATATAAAATTTTTTCAGCTGCTGTTTTTCGAAATGGCTGGCTATTCAACAAAACAAAACATGCATCCTGTCCTTCTTCGCAAAAAACGAGAAGTCGTCTCATTGATGCTAATACCCCTTTATAATATTGCTCATTCCCTGCTGGTGTTTCCTCTAATAAAGAAGGTAACGTATGATAATTTACATAATTGGTTATCAAATGAATAGCAT
>NZ_WEII01000102.1:0-13308 GCF_009183805.1 Bacillus sp. B2-WWTP-C-10-Post-4
CTATATAAATGTCTTTCAAGATCAATAGCAATAACAGGTGCGATTGTATCAGATTCATATTCACCATAAATTAACCTAGCCATTGATGATAAACTTTTTAAAATACCGCCCTTATAAACATTTTCGGCATTTTTAAAATAGTTAATATGATTTTCTTCTAAATAGTGAACTCCTTTTTTCTGCTTAAGCATTGAAGAGATATTTATTTTCTCTGTGCTATTCACATTACTTTTTTGACGATAGTAATCCTCATGTTTAACAACATCCAAATGCTCTACAGATTCATTCTGCCTTTTTCCAAAATCAACTATATAATCAGAGCTTTCTAACATGTAACGATTATGCTCAATCATAATGATAGAAACTGATTCATCTTGCAGAATACCTCTAATACTATCGATAAATTGATTTAAAATATTTTGTGATAAACCTTTTGAAGGCTCATCAAAAATGAATAATGTATGTGGATTTCTAGTGTTTGCAAATAATTCCGAAACTAAATGAACACATTGAAACTCACCTGTCGATAATGTTTGTGTTTTTCTCTCTAATGTTAAATAGCCAAGCCCTAATTTAATTAGTAAGCTCAAACGTTTATAAGCGATATCTTCATTTGGAAGTTCATCAATAATATCCTCAATCGAGCGCTCAAAAATATCATCAATGTCTTCACTATACTTTGTGAGTTTCTTTTTAATATCTAGGAAAGTTGCTACAGTTGATCGACTTGTAATTGATTGATTTCGGTCTTGTCCTACCATAACTAATTTATCTTTTGGATATCGTTTTAAAAAATCTGTAGCTAGACATTCGTTGACAAGTGTAGATTTCCCACATCCCGATTCTCCTGTAACCGTTACAAGCCTGTTTTTAGGAATTTGAAACTCCGCCATTTGGATATTACGGCAATATAAATCATAGAATGTATAATATTCTGTTGGTATTTCTTTATTTCGCTCCCACAGTATTGACTTTGGTCTTGGTGATTCTTTCACAATTTTCCCGCCATATTTTCCGCTACCAGGTCCAAAGAACAATTGCTCATCAGTTGTATCTAGTACCGTATCTGAATGATCAATAAGCCAAATTTGATTTTTACACCCTAATCGTTTAATCTCTTCTAAAATTTGTAATAATGTTTCATGATCAAGTCCAACTGAAATCTCATCAATAATAATTACAGCATTTTCACTTACTGCCATGAATTCAGCCAAATAAAGTCGTGTTAACTCTCCACCTGACAACGTACCCATAATTCGATTTAATGTTAAATAACCAATGTTCATATTAATAATATTTTGCAGTATATGCTGTTTTTCCTCACTAATATTTAATTGTTTTGCTAGTGAAAGAATAGATTCAACACTTAAATCATTAATATTTGAGATTGAATGTGGCTTTTCCAACAAATCAATTTCATATTGTTCAATTTCTTCACTATAACGTTTTCCCTTACATTTTTTACACTCAACATTTTTTGTAGTACCACGGCCTTTACAACCAGTACACCAGCCTAATTGATTATTAAATGAAAAGACCTCTGGAGAAAGATTAAATACTTCAGCAAGTTTTTCCCGAACCTCTGTAAAAACACCAGTATGAGTACCAATCGTTGAACGCGGATTAGACGAAATCGATGATTTTCCTAGAAAAAGTACTAATGGCATTTCTTCCATCTTAATAGCACTAAAATTTGTTTCCATAATGTTAGGAAATAAATATTGATATTCAGCCTTTGGTAATAAAGAAACTAATCGTTTTTTTGACTCTTCACCAATTGTTTGGCAAAAAGTTGTTTTACCCGATCCAGATAACCCAGCAATTCCAAACGATTTATTAAACGGTATAGTTGCATCTAATTTATTTATGTTATTAGCAATTAATTGATTTACTTTCATATTAACCTCTATTCTTATTTATTCACAAAAGCATTTTTAAAATATAATAATTACATAATGAATATTACCTATTATACAATTATCCTCTCACTTCATGAATCTTATCCTTGTATATTTCAAACCATTGTTGCCATTCATCTTTAGAAAATTCTTTCTCTTCTCCTTCTAAAACAGAAGAAAAAAGATTTAAACAAATATGCCAACCAGCTAAATCCCTCGGTGTATGATCTGTTAATTCATGAATGTACTCTTTAAGGAATAAAAGAGTACCATTTTCCTCTTTATGTATTTCAAATCGGACACGATCTTTATCCCAAGTAAATTCAAGTACTGAGTTTACTTGACATTCTAAAATATCAATGTTTATGAATGAACCGTTCATCATGTCGAACTTTATTATTCCACCCGTTTTAAGGCTTTCAATCTGTAAATTGGACATCCATTTTTTCAGCTTACTGTTTTCTGTTAATACAGACCAAACTTCTTCTGCCGTATATGGAAATTGGCGTTCAAATTTCACAATATATCCATCATTTAGTTTCCCAATTTCAGCTATCATTTTGATTGCCCCCTTATATAGAATATATGTTCTCATTTCATTTTACACGAATATAAATATAAAATAAATATTTATGTCAACGAAGTGTTAATTTAAAGTGAATGACGCTGAGAAAAACTTAAATATTTTCTAAATCGAGTTATATAGTATTGAAAATTAAATATAGATTTACGTACAAATAAAAAAGCCGCATTTGCGACTTATGAAATCATAGGATTAACTCCTTTTTTGGTTGAATGATTAGCACTTAATCGCATCGACAATTAGCGATGGAAAACCAAGTTTATCGCCTTTATTTCTAGAATCATACCTTTTCGAACGGAAAATAACACCGTCGTTTGCATCCCATTCGTTGTAATAAAACTGACCATTTTCATCACAATATTCAAGTAAAACTACCTCGAATCCAGCAGTTTCAAACATTTTCGTTAATGTTTTATAATTATGAACGATTTTATGACTTGCTGCTGGATGATCTTTCGGACCGGGTCCCCCTATTTGAACTATATTTTGATATACCTCATCCTGAAAGAATGCATCAGGGACTCCGCACCGAATATGACCAGATGGTTTTAAAAATTCATAACAGATTTCAGCTGCTCTTACACCTTCTTCAAAAGTAAGGTGTTCCCATACATGCTCAGCTAAAATAGCTGAAATAGAGTTGTATTCAAATCTTTCTTCCCACGTAGCTTTTCTAGTAAGTTAAGTTCATCTTCTTGCGTTTGAATCCAGCCTGGATTATTATTAAACACTCCAGCTCCGACAACTACTTTAATTTCGTCTTGTTTTATTGCCACCATGTTCACCTCTTAAACATTTTAATTCATTAATATATTCTATGTTTACTATTATCCTTCCTCCTTCAACAAATGTAGTAACATGAGTCCAGTACAATACCGAACTCATGCCCTAAAAACTCTCTAACGCAACAATCTGTCTAACTCTATAAAATTAGTTCATAATATACGATTTTTCTTACAGAAATATAGCACACCAAACATTAGCATAATACCAATTACGTAAAAAATTGTTGTTCCGCTCCCACCAGTATTAGGAATTACCCAATTATTCTTCGCATTTTTCACTGTTATTTTTTGTGTCTTTACTGCTTCTGTAATTTCTATTTCTATTGGATCTCTAAGTAACATGTATCCGTTCGGTGCTTTTATTTCTTTAATCGTATACTTTCCAATTGCTAATTGGTTGGAAATTACCTTTCCTTTTTCATCCGTTATTAATCTACTAAGTTCTTTCCCTTCTTTATCTAACACTTGAAATACAGCGCCTTTTAGCTTTAATTCACTATCCTTATCATCAACTTTTTCAATTTCAAATTGCCCAGTCGGATCTGGCAATTTCTTATTTTCTATTTTAATTTCTACTACTGTATCTTTTTCTATTTTTACAGCTATTTTATCTTTTAATAATTCATAACCTTTAGGTGCCTCTATTTCCACTAGGGTATAGTTTCCTATTGGTAAGTCCTTTGATATCATTTCTCCTTTTTCATCTGTTATTAACTCTCCAACTACTTTTCCTTTTGCATCTTCTATATGAAACTTTGCCCCTGCTAGTTTTTTATTTTTATCACTTATGTCTACTTTCACAAGCTTCATTTTCCCCATTGGATCGGGCAATTTCTTATTTCCTATTTTAATTTCTACCACTGCATCTTTTTCTATTTTTACAGTTATTTTATCTTTTACTAATTCATAGCCTTTTGGCGCTTCTACTTCCACTAAGATATAGTTTCCTATTGGTAAGTCTTTTGATATTACTTCTCCTTCTTCATTTGTTATTAGTTCTCCAACTATTTTTCCTTTTAAATCTTCTATATGAAACTTTGCTCCCACCAATTTTTTATTATCATTATTACTATCAACCTTTTTTATTTTTACTTTTCCTGTACTAGGCTTGTTCCAATGTTTCCAGTTAAATTTGAAATTGTGAAACTCAAATCCACCAGTTTGTTGTACCGCACCAACAAATGCTTGTCCATTAATCGAACCGCCTTTTGTTTCTAATACAGCATTGGGAGCAAACACACTCCCAACTACACCATATCCCTCTGTTGTAATTTTTTTCGCATTTGGAAAAACCCAAATCATTTTCCCATATAGCTCAGTAAACGGGGAATTAGGCGAATATGGTTGTGATGTAGGAACTATATCTGTAGCCTTTCCAATATTGTTCGTGTCATATAGAATAGACCCATTTTTAAATGTAACCTCTATTGCATCTGAATACATTACAATAAAATCTTTGTCCTTAGCATTGGGCAAAAATACATCTCTTATATCTACACTGATTTTCCCTGTCAATTCTGATGAAACATAAATATTAGGATTGTTTATATCTTTTCCGATTCCATGACTCATATTTGGAATTGGGGTATTCGTTTTATATTGACCTGCATTTTTACTGACTTGGTTCACTATATTGCGAAATTCATTAAATTTCGCGTCAATTTCTAGTTTTTCTTTATAAACGATACGATCATAAGAGGATTGTATGATGCGATCTGGATCACTCTCTTTTGTCATTACGACTATTCCGTTTTGAATGATAAAAGATTCTTCCCTTGATTTCTTAAATTTTCCAGACAATAACAAGGACGGATATCCCTCATCAACCCATTTTTCACCTACTATATTAGATGTTCCCGCTGCAGCACCTACAATCGTATACCCCGATGCATCCATATCACCTTGAACTGCAATTGCTCCTTCAATGTCGCCACCTATTGCTTTATGGTTACCAAAGACAACAGCATTATAACGCGATATATCTCCTAGACCTTCTAAGGTAGTCGTGGATCCATATGCTTCTTTTGGTACATATACGACAAAACTTACACTTAACATTAACAAAACAATAAAATGAATACTTACCAGCTTGAATCGTAGCCTCAATTCCTTTGTTCCCACCTTTACCGTATTTTTTTTATAATCGAATAAAATGAATTTTTATTAATGATGATTTACTTCATCCCCTATATACCTTCTTTACTTATCTTTGAATTTCCGGTCCCACTTCCCATTAATGCAGGATAAATACATTCTATCGAGTTAACTTTTTCTTATAAATTACGACTAGAAGCACACATAACAATAGGATTGTAACTATTACAGTCCACTTATTAAATATAAATATCTCTGTACTCACTTTTTGTTTTTCTTTCTCGTTTAACTCCACGCGCTCACCTCGAACTAGCAATCTATTGGTGTTTACTCCATAAGGCGTACACGTAATTAAAGTTGTATAATCTTTATTTTCTACAATTTGTAGATCGTCCGTTTCATGTGGTAACACTACTTTAATTTGATCTACTTTATAAGCAAGAACTTTGTCTAAAGAATGAATATAAAAAAGATCTCCTTTGCTCAACTTATCTAAATCTGTAAATAATTTTGCTGATGGTAAACCACGATGCCCTGTTAAAATAGTGTGCGTATTTTCTCCACCTATCGGGAGCGAAGAAAAATCTAAATGACCTATCCCGCGGCTCAATACTTCCTCAGATGTCCCTTGATAGATTGGCAGTTTTATATTAATTTTCGATATTTCAATATACCCCATTACATCTCCTAAATTTAACGCATCAGCATATGCTTGATGATTACTTTTTTTTTCAGAAAATGGATCAGTAAATGTTTTCGTGGAAGTGTGAACTTGTTTATTATATTCGGCTGCTTCTTTTTCCCTACGTTCAACTTCTTTCTTTTGTAGCGCTTTGATCTTCTTATCGTAAGAGCTAATCTCAGAATAATGTGCACGAGTCGCCAACCAATTACTAATAGTAGGATATAAAAAAACACCTAATCCAAATAAAAAAATACCTCCCAAAACAAGATTTCGTTTCATATTTCCACCTCTGTATATGCTTAAATATCGAAAAGAGGGAAGCATTTTGCTTCTCCCTTTTTCCCATAGTTACATGTTCCTAAAATCTTAATTATTAGCAGACTTTTTTCTAAAGAAAACAAATGCCGCTGTAACCATTAACGTAAGACCTATTACAGTAAAAAGAGTCGTTCCTATGCCACCCGTTACCGGAAGAACCCATCCACTTTTATTATTTTCAATCGTTAATTTAACCGTTTGATTATTTTCGCTAATCTTTACATCGATGGGATCTTTTAATAATTGATAAGAAGCTTTTGTACCATCTTCTTTTGTATATGTTGGTGCTTTCGTTTCAAAAATTTGATAGTCTCCATATGGAATGTTAGACCATTTAATAACACCATTTTCATCTGATACACCTGTTACTTCTTTTCCTGCTACAACAACTATTTTTCCATTTTTATCTTTAAGTACAAACTCCGCACCTTTTAATTTATTCTTATTAGCACCATCAATTTTTGTTAACTCAATTATTCCAGTTGTTGGAATAACAACTACGGGTTTAGATTCCTTTTCTCCAATTACATCATTTTTATTTGTAAAATCAATTTTTGCTGTATTTAAAATTTCCGAACCAGATGGTACTCCTTCTTTTACTTGAGATTTAATTTGCAAATGAAATTCTTTTTTACCATCTAATTTTGTGAAATCTTTTACTGTAGCTGTTACTTTTTGACCTTCTATAGCTACCTCTACAATGCTTGCATTTACTTCTGCCCCATCAATTTTCACGATTGGCTTTCCTTGAATCACTAAACGATTATCCAAAGTATCTGTTACCACATATTTTTTGTATTCCTTAATGTCTTCTGGAATTAATGTTTTAATATCATAATGATAATTAGTTAACGGATTGATTGGTAATGCTTCCAATTTTCCGTTAATCTTTTTATCAATTGTTGGTTCTTCATAGTTTTTCACTTCTAATATAACTACTGTACCAGAAGTAATAGTTCCATCTTCATTAATTGTTCCGGAGTTTTTAACAAAAAACTCACGTTTAGTTGGATCTATTACGTAGCCCTTCGGAGCTTTTGTTTCTTGGAAATAGTATTCTCCATACTCCAATCCTTGCACGCGAATATGACCATTAGCATCTGTTGCTAACTCTTTTTTCACTTCTGTACCGTCTTTTTTAAATAAAGAGAATACTGCACCTGCTAATGCTTTTTCATTTACACCAGTTTTTATTAAATCCACTGCACCACGTTTAATCTCATTTTTGGGATACATGTGAACATCATAGTTTAGCACCTTACCCTCTTTATTCGTTAATGGGATATCCACTGTATACGTATTGGGATTTAGATTAACATGTGGAGGTCCTGCCACTTCTTTCACCTCATAACGTCCTAGCGGAAGATCTTTTAATACAGCTTGTCCGTTACCATCTGTTACTACTTGATTTGGAGTGGCTCCCATTACAGGTTTCACGTCTTCTTTTACGATTTTCCCATCGTTTGAAATTTTTTCAAAAGAAGCAACCCTTTTCACTTCAAACGTTACACCTTTTAATGGTTTCACATCTTTTGGCACCTCTTGATTTGCAGAACCGTCACCTTCTAGTCCCTGCGCTCCATCTTTTTCTTGTTCATACTTATGAATCGTTAAAGTACCTTTAGATGGTGAATCTGCCTTTACTAATACACTAGACCATGTAGAAAATGTTAAGAATAACACTAAAAGCACACTAAATATTTTTTTCATTTCTCTTATCCCCTTTACTACTTCTATCATTTTAAAAATTTCTTTATTACTATTACCTTCTTAAAAGCAATAGTGTGCCAAGTATCAGATTTAAACGAATAACATAAAACATAGTCGTCCAACAATCCACTGTTTACAATCACTTATTCACTTTTCTTATCTTCTATTATTACGTTGTCTCTCCACATGATATATGTAATTTTCTCCCCTAAATTACACGTATATCCCTATTTCAAGAATCATTACATTTGTTACATAATAGCTTTCACTGCTAATTTCGACTAGTCACTTACTGTCAATCTATTCATATCTCACTTCCTATCCCTATTTAAAATCCAATCTTAATCATTTTTTAATACATATAAGTAATAACCAACAAATAAGTGTGACGATTCATATTTTACGTTACTGTCCAAAACTATTACCTGTATATTCAAATAATATGTGCTATTCATGTTAAATTATGGTATTATTCTTAGAATTTTATAACTTTTATTTATATTTTTTATTGATAAAGGTTTTCCGTATCTACTTATGAAAAAGGAATATATGTTTATTTAACTATTACGCATAACTGTAAGGAGGAAGAATATGACTAAAAAACTCAGTCTAGTTGAGATAGGGTACATTTGCAATATGTTTTTTCAATCTTTCGAAATTCCAGTTTGTTTTTTAGATTGTAACAAAAATATTCTTTTAGAATTTAAATCCAAAAATGATTCACATTCGTTATATACATCAAAAATAGAACAGTTACATATGCTTTTTCAGAGAAATGATACATATAATTCCCCCATCTTCAGAACTCACGAATATCTAGGGCACTTTATTTTAATTCACATAAAGAGCGATTATATGGTGAACGGTACTGTTATTATTGGGCCCTTGGCACATGTAAATTTTTCTACAAGTAAAGCGGATAGTAACCTTAATTTTATTCCAAATTATAAAAGAACAAGAGACCATTATTTTTCATTGTCAGTCAAAGATCAAAATTTCTTTGTAAATATAGCGATATTGTTCTATAACATTCTCTATAAAAAAAATTCAGATGTAAGCACCTTTTCAAATAACAGTGACTCACTTCATATAAGTCATAGCAGCATCTTAAACGAAGATGTATATATTTCAATGCAAAAAGACGAATCCATTTATCATAATTTATATATAGAGCAGCAACTACTTAGTTCTATAGAAGACGGGGATAAAGAAACCGTACTCAAATATTATTACGAATTCCAACAAGAGACTCTTTCATCTTTATCTTCATTCCATCAATTAAGACGTCATAAAAACATTTGTATTTCATCTATCACGCTCGCTACTAGATATGCGATAAAAGGGGGACTTCCATCTGGGATTGCTTACAAAATTTATGATTTACATATTCAAAGAACAGAAGATTTAAAAGACAAAGAATCTGTTTGGGATTTATTAAAAAATGCTTTTTGCACCTTTGCAGACCGTGTAAAGGCACAAAAAACACAGCAACATTCACAGACTATTGCTATTTGCAAAAACTATATTTTTAAAAATATTTACAATCCAATATCTGTTAAACAACTTGCTAAATTTGCAAATGTGAATTCAGATTATTTATCTATATTATTTAAAAAAGAGGTTGGTATTTCATTAATTGAGTACATTCAACGTGAACGAGTCGAAGAAGCAAAGAAATTATTAACTTTCACCACCTATCCCTTATCAGACATATGCGCTTCGCTTAATTTTAGCGATCAAAGTTATTTTACTAAAATTTTCAAAAAATTCACCAATGAAACACCTGGTAAATATCGAAAATCTCATGTTGTCATTTAGAGTGAACCTTCCATTAAAACAAAATGTTTTCAGTAACTTATCAATGGCAAATTAGAAGTACTCCTATATTCATGAGCTATAGGATTTATGCTATTTTCAAATCAAAAAACACGTTACTATTCTCATTAAAATAAAAGAATAGTAACGTGTTTTATATGTAATATAGTTCTGTAGACAGAATAGTATCCAACTGCAAATTTTTATAAAAGCCAAATGTACCGCTTAACTATTAAAATCTTAATAAGTAAAAAATCCATATTTCGTTTTATTTACTTTCTACTTTATTTCTTTTGAATACTGAACTCTTTTCTTCAAACGAATAATCCCTACTATTATTTTTGTATCTTTCTAAATTTGCGAACAAAAATGAGTACTGTGCCTGTAATAATCATCAATATGCCGATTGCTGCACTGTTAGTTGTACTTACACCCGTCTTTGGAAGCTCCTTATATGTATATTCTTTTTTATCGCTATTACTGTTGTTAGAGATATTACTCTTATTTGCCTTATTAGCAAGGCCATTAGCTTTGCTAGTTTCTTTATCTTTCACTAATACTTTTTGTATCGTATTTACCTCATTACCCATGGAATCTTTGACACTATATATTATTTCATAAGTACCAGCTTTAGTTGTATCTATAGTTCCTTCATACGCTATTTTAGAAGTAAGGTCACCGTCCTCTTTATCAGTAGCTGATACCCCTACCAACGGATCAAATTGATCACCCTCAGTAATTGAAGTTGTAGCAGGTACTTTTAGTATTGGTTTATCATTTTTAACTTCTTCTCTAACTTTAACCGTTACAGTTTGCTTCGCCGTTACTTCATGGCCTTTTGAATCTGTAACTGTGTATTTTAATACGTAAGTACCGGCTTTATTTGTATCTACTTCACCATCAACTTTGATTTTAGAAGTAAGATCACCGTCTTCTTTATCGATAGCTAATACTTCTGCCATTGGAACAAATGAATCTCCTACATGAATTGTCGCTCCAACAGGCACTGTTAATTTAGGTTCTAAATCTGATGTTTCGCCATTTCCCTCTACAATTACAGTCTGTGTAGCCGTTGCATTCCCCCCTTGAGAATCAACAACCAGGTATTCCACAATGTATGTACCTGGTTTTGAAGTATCTACATCGCCTTTATGCTTTACTTTATTTGTTAAATCACCATCTTCTTTATCAACAGCTTTTACATTTCTCATTGGATCAAACGTATCACCTACACGTAGTGTAATCGTAAACGGTACAGTTAACTCTGGAGCTTGGTTTTCTGCTGTTTTTTCGTTTTCTTTCACCGTTCCTGTAATTTTTGCCGCATCAAAAGCATTTTGGACTGCTTGAACTTCAATTGAGTTCGTTCCATATTTATTAGCTGCGACTTTAAGGCATGCCAATTTCAATTCAGAGAAATCAGAAGTCATGTTTAATTCATCAGTATTTGCATAATAGAAAATATCAAACATTTTATCTTCACCAATACCATTTACATTTACACCGTTATGAGTACCACCTTGTGCAATTAAATACGCAACTTTATTAATAATACTTGAATTAAAATGTACGCCTCCATAATCCTCTCCATTTAAATCATTATATTTACTATAATCATCGGGATACGGTAGTCCTTCTGAAAAATTAATTGCAGTTGGATTTTTCATATTACGAAAAGTCGATCCAGTTTGCTCTCCTATTGTCCAGTTAAATTCCCCATTATTTATGTATTTCTCTATAGCCGTTCCCATAATATCCGATAATGCCTCGTTAATTGCCCCAGATTCTCCTGAGAATTCAAGGTTAGATTCACTTGATGTAACTGCGTGTGTAAATTCATGACCGGCTATATCGAACGCTTTTACCATAGGATCTCCATATAAAAGCATACTGATGTTATTAATATTAGTACTAAATGCATTCTCCCAATTTTCAGGATCATTTGTTCCTCCAGAATCCCATGCATGTACAACTGAAACTACTTTTTTTCCTTTATTATCAAAACTATTACGATTATATTTTTCTTTATAAAAATCATATACCTTTGTTGCTAAGAAATGAGCGCTTACCGCCTTTGGATCATTAAATGTTGTTGAAGCGCTAGTTGCTAGTATGCCAGGATAATAACTTTCTTCATTTGTAATATCTCTATAATTTACATCATATGTCTCAATTCCTTGCCCTCTTGTGTAATCAGCAAGCGCATAATTCCCACTGGTCTGTTTAGAAATACCAAATGTACGAGTTACGCCTAAATCATCTTTTCCTGTTCCAGTTAATGATGTGAAATTGCTAGTTTTATTTTCCTTAACGGATTCAACATACTCTTCACTTATTTTCAAACTTGATTCTTGTACCATATCTTTTAACATATCGCCATTATGAGCATTCACTAAATAAGTTCCAGATACATAATTTGGTGTTGTAGCAGCAAATGTAACTTGATATGCATTGCTAGCCTGCCCATGATTTTCATCAACAAAAATAACCGCCTTAACTTCTGGTTCAGAAATAAATTTAATGTCGTTTCCGTACTTTTTATAAATATATTGTTTCGCTTCTTCTTTTGATAAATTAATAGGTTTCTTTAAATCTTCTTGTGTTAAATTTTGTGCGCTAGCTCCTGAAATGCTTTTAATAATACCTTTTTTATCTACGTGAGCAGTTAACTGGTGGCCATACACTTCTTTTCCTTCATATATTTGTTGCATGCGCACAAGTGTAGTTCCATCATAAGAACCACGTTTTTGAAGAACCTTGTAATCTACTCCTGTTTCTGCACTAACTTGTTTTGGAGACAAAGCATGCTCCGTATTTTCCTTAAGTGCATCTTTCACTACATTCTCTGGCGCCTTTTTTGATGGTTGTGTAAGATCACCTGTACGGAATGAATCCTCTTGAATTTCAACTTGCATTTGACCAGGTTCCTCTGCATGACCTACTCCATATGGTGTTACACTTGTTAAAACAAATCCTGTTGTTAATGCAACTATAGCTATTTCTTTTTTATTTCCCATGGTATTTACCTCGTATAAATTTCTATTATTTATATGAAACTGCTAAAATGTATACAATCTATTCCTAACATAAAAAGATGACTTTTGTAATCTACAAAAGCCACCTCTTCAATATATAATATCCCTAAAATGTTTTTAATACATAATTTCTATACAAAAAAGAAAAAAGCATTCATTAACGAGCATTTTGCAATACTTTTATTAGGTCATTTATATTTTCAACTTTCTGCTGAAACTGATCAAGTCTGCTATGTAGCAATGAAGGATTTTTATCTTCAGTTGAAATAACTTGTTTTAATTCATTTTCTAATTTATCATACATATCAAAGAAATTATCAAATTCTACACTTACAAGCTCTTCATTTTCGCGATAGAATCTTTTTGCTTCTATATAAGTCATATA
>NZ_WEII01000103.1:0-13215 GCF_009183805.1 Bacillus sp. B2-WWTP-C-10-Post-4
GATATATACATACCTAAAATATTAACAAACGATAGTTATGGAGGTGTCCTTTCATGACACAAGATTTATTGTTCATTACAAAACCTACTGTAACGACCAAAGAGGCAGCCGACTTATTAGGAGTAACGGTACAAACAATTTTAAAAAAAGAAAAAGATGGATTAATAGAATGTGTATATAAAGATAACTGGAAGCAATTCGGTAGTAAGATTTTCTATTTAGAGGATATTGAACGTTTACAAAATCAAAATAAGGTTAAAGGCCTTAGCACGAAAGAAGTAGCTGAAATTCTTAATGTTGCACCATCTACTATCTTTACATACATCAAATCTGGAAAATTACCCGCCACAATGGTAGAAAAAAGAGGAAAACAAGTATATCTTATCGATGAGGAAGACCTAGAGATTTTTATGCTTGATTATGAAAAAACCAAAACAAAAGAGCGAAAAACATTCATTACGAAAATTCAAAATAAAGATATATACTTATATCAATTATTAACACATCAACATAACGGAAAAACAGCTAGGGTAATAGAGATCAATGGAGCAGACGGCAAGATTCTTACAGAGGACGAGGACATTTTCCCTCTATCCACTTATAAACAACATGATTACACCTTTGAACCTTTCATTAAAAAAGCGGTAATTACAAAACGAGGGTATTTATCTTTTTCCTTTAAAAAACCTCAATTATTTAATTCCATTACTTATAATCTAATAAACTTATTTTATAAGGAGCTAGGTATCACAAATATGAGATTGAGTATTTCAGCAGATACTATCAAATTAGAAATTAAACCTTTCGTATTACAAGTAGATCCATTGCAGTTTCAAGAAGAGATTAAGTACTTACATTCTCATATGAAATCTGGCACGATTCTTCCACATGTAGAAGGTATTTACTTTAAAAGTAATGTAGAGCCATTAACTTTTCATGCAGATCATGAATTTAAGCAAAAAGTAGTTCAAATGGCAGCGGAAGCTGGTATGAGACAGGAAGAATTCTTATTGCAAGCTGTAAAATCTTATATAACAAATTTTAAAAAACACTAAATCTACCACTTATTAAAAGAGGCGTAGAAATAAGATCTTTCTACGCTTTTAAAATATTTGTCACTCGCAATGAATACAACAGAGGGAAAATATCATAAAATTAAAATGTATAATTCCCATTTTTGTAAATTAAAGAGATGTATAACCAAAAGTGTATAATTTATTTGTATATAATTATATAAAAGCGATTAATTCTTTATAGACCACTCAAAATAGTCACTTAACTTAAACTAGCTATGAATTATAAACCTAAAAATCAAATAAGCTACCGCTTATAATAAGAATAGAATTTCAGTATCCAAGAGTTCGTTATATCAGAACTTAACGCGAAGATGAAAATGATGGTTATCACCCATCCTTCATTGTAGATGTATGTTGTACAAAGACATGAAAATGGATACTTTTTAGACAAGAAAGTGGGTACTTCTAATTCTATCATTGTTTTAGGACAAGAAAGTGGATACTTTTTTATAACGGAATTACTTCAGTTATATATATCCACGTGTATCTTTATCTTGATTTTCAATAGCAAATCTATTAATTAAAATGGAACTTTATTTCTGTACAGCTGCGTATAACGATTCTTTCCAAAATAAAAATACATCACCATTTAATAGTGATGTATTTTTATTAATGATAAGAGACAATTGTGTTGTAATTTACTTTTACTAGTAAATATTGGTTCAAAACTTGCCCTTTTTATTTTTTAGAAATTTCGCCTCAATCTAATATTATATTCTATCTTTGAAAAATCAGTGTTCTTGTCTCAATATCTGTCCGTGCAGCACCAGTAGTATGTAAACTAGATGGGCTCACCATAATTGGACCGATAAAATAAAACAATGATTTGTCTTTCATGTTTTATTTCTCCAAATCTAGTTTTATAGATTAAGCAGGAATTTTTTTTGGGGTTTCTCTAATGTCTTCCACTTTTCTGATTTTAAAATTTTTAAATACAAGTGAACCGATAAATCCAGATAATAGCCCAGTAGTCATAATAGTTGCAGTACATAATAATACTTTCATAGAATCATTAAATCCAAACATAACCACTAATCCAGCAATTGGTGTTGCAGTACCAACCGCGTTATTGATGAGTCCAAATGAGGCAACAACTACACCAGCAATCATGCCCCCCATGGCATTTGTTAAATAAATAGGAATTGGATTTGAAGCAATAATATCAAATTGTGTTAATGGTTCAATAGCAACTGCTGTTGTAGTGGCTTTATTACCAAATTTCATACGTTTAAATAACATATAATTAACAAAAGAAGAATTTGTTACCGATAGGGCACCAATCGCCATTGGCATGCCAGTTAAACCAATTAAACTTGTAAGTGTCATGGAACTTAATGGACTCATGCCAACGAGTGGGATAATCCCACCTAAAATGATTCCTAATAAAATTGGACTTCCTGTACCGGCGGATATTAGTACATCCCCTATATTCTGTAATAATCCGACTACTACTGGTGCTATTGCTGTTGCTATTAAACGTGCTATAACCGGAACAACTAAAACAGTAACAATTAAATCAAAGCCTTCTGGTATACGTTTTTCAATTTGTTTAATTAGGAAAGATACCAAATAACCAGCGATAAATGCTGGAAGTAACTTAAAATCAGCTACTGCTACCCCAACCATCATGGAATAGACAGGATTTACCCCCAATTTTAAACAAACAAGTGTACCAGCAGCTATTCCACCAAGGCCTCCAGCCATTTGACCAAGATCTTTTAAAAATGGAATTCCAATTAAATCACCAGTTACATAACTATGAAAAGCTTCTACTAAAAAGGTTGCACAAGCAGCACCTGAAAGCCCCCCCATTGCTTTCATTCCATGTGGAGCTTTGTAGCAAAATAATGACATGCATGAAAGAACAGCAAGTAAAAGTAAAGTACCTTTTAACATTTCCATCTTTATTCGTTCTCCTTTATTGCTTATTAAATATAATCATTGGGAGAATTGATATTTCTTCAAAGTTAATAACTTATCTCTCGAAGCCCTCATTATAATTTTTATATTTGTAGATTTATTTTTTCTTATAAAAAATTTTCAATTGATATGAAGCGATTATGTTCATTGTTTGAAGGTCTATTAATTTACAAGTAGAACAAAATAATACAGACTACTTTGGTTAACACCATGACTATATTGAGAAATTCTTATAAAGATGCTTATATTTCCCTCTATTGAAGCAGTATCTTTTATATGAAAAAACTGATGTAAAAAAATGTTCTTTTTCTACTTGTATTTTCAAAGTTGAATATTAAAAATTCTGAATTCATTGCTCGTGTTTTCAATATTTAGAGTATGTCTAGTAGTGTTTAGACTTATTTACATATCCTCTGAATGAACTTTTTAAATATTTATTTGGATACAAATCATTAATCATTGCGTAGGGACTTCCATTCCAGTATCTTACTACTGGTGTCCATAATCTCTGTCTTTTTAGCCACTTCATTGTGTACTGCTGTAATAATTGATTATCTGTCAACTTTTCTTTTTCTTCAATTGTCCACTGTAATGCAGCTAGCGCTTTTTCTCTCGTCCAAAATCCACTAGGTGTCATCTTAAATTCCCATTCTTTAAATTGATTCGGATATAAGTCATTAATCATTGCATATGGACTATCATTCCAATATAATTGACAGGCCCCCCTCAATCCCGCTTGCGTTAACCATTTATTTTCGTATATATTCTTCAATTGATTTGGATTTAATTTTTCTTTTTCTACAATTGTCCACTTCAGAGCTTGTAATGCTTTTTCTTTCGTCCAAAATTTATTAGGAGTCTTAGTAAATTCCCATTCTTTAAATCGATTTGGATATAAATCATTAATCATCGCATACGGACTTCCATCCCAGAGCATTCTTAAAGGTGCGCTTAGTCGTCGTTCGTTTAACCATTTTTGCCCATAAGTTTGCAAGAATATTTCGGGTGATAATTTCTCTTCTTCTTCAATTATCCATTTTAATAATTCTAAGGCCTTTTCTTTTGTCCAAAAATTTAAAGGTGTCATTTTAAATTCCCATTCTTTAAATCTGTTTGGATATAAATCATTGATCATTGCGTACGGACTATTTTCATACTTATGCTTCAATACTCCACGTAATCGATACTTCGCAATTAATGCGTAATTCCAATTCTGTTTAATCTCTTCGTCGTTCCAATTTAAAAGTTTTGTTACTAAATACCTTGTAACTCTTCTAGCTATCTCATTATTTTTATCTAATTTCCAAGTGTTTGGTGGGAATCTATTTCTTTTTCCATCTAATATCTCCTGATAAATTTCCTCTATAGTAACTGCTTTTATATGCATTTCATAACTTACACCCCTTTCTTATCTTCCGAACAAAGAAAATTCAGACTTTATCACATGAGTTTTCATGTCAATCTATAATAAGAAACCAGCTTAATTCTATTGCTTTGTCTTTCTAGTGAAAAGCTTTAATAAGTCTTTAAAAGAAAATAAAGGTTGATATTTGTAATACGATTCATATTGCCACTTATCACTACTCGGAAATTCCAAATTATCACATTTCTCTTTATTACTATTTAAACCATTCTTTTTATTCATATCTTCATCTCCATCTGATACAGGTAATATAATTGAAAACTAAGTTATATTACTGGCTGAATATCCTTAGTACCTATCATGAAATTTTAGTAAGTGCTATTAATTTTTGTTGCAAAACTTCATTTAGTATCCACTTATTAGGATTGAACTTCAAATATACAATCAATTTCCACTGTAATATTCATTGGTAGTTGATTTGCTCCAATTGCAGTCCGGGCATGTTGGCCTTCTATTCCAAAGATATCGTGTAACAACTTTGAAGCAGCATTAATAACAATATGTTGTTGATCAAAGTCAGTTTCACTATTCACAAAGGCTTGTAGTTTAATTACGTTGACAATACGGTCTAAATCACCAATATATTCTTTGACTGCTGCCAGTGTATTAATGATACAAAGTCTTGCTGCTTCTTGCGCTTCTTCTAGGGTTCTTTCTCCCCCGACTTTCCCTGTATAAGCGAGGTTACCATTAATAAATGGAGCTTGTCCTGATACAAATAGGAAATTTCCTATTTGTTTAACTGGTACGTATAATGCCTTAGCAGGCGAAGTTTTAGGTAATATAATACCTAGTTCCTCAATTCTTTGTTCTATTTTCATTTTTTAACCTCATTTTTATTTTATTTAAATATCACTAATGGCATATACAACTGTTGTTCTCGTAATTTTTACTCTGTCTCCCTCATGTTTACAATATAGTGTTCCCCCTCGGCCAGACAGCTGTCTTGCTGCCATTTCTGCACAAAATGGCAGCAAGCTTGAATGTCTTGAACTGCAAACTGGATCTTCATTACATTGAGCTTCTGGAAAAAGACCCTGGGAACAAAATCATATTTAGAACTTCTGGCTGTAACAGATGTAACTAGTTCTTCTAGTAGCTCCTTCATTTTCGCAAAAACAGGCGTCAGCTCTTGAACATCTTTTTCATTTCATATAACGAATATCAAATTTCTGCCCAAGTAGCTTACAACAGGTTTTATACCAATTGCTTCAACCATTTCTTCTGTCAATGTAATTTTTTCAGGTATTCTGCTGGGGAAATCCATCTCATAAATTTCTTTCTTTTTAGTTACATTAAGTTCTCCACTTTTTGTTAGAAACTTATATTCTTCGGCTTCCTTTTCATAATAGTTAGCAATTACGTATTCTGCCGCTAAAGTTGCATGGCCACAAAGATCAATTTCTCCATCAGGAGTAAACCATCTTAGTTTATAGCCCTCCCCTTCTTTTACTACATAAGCAGTTTCAGGAAGTTTATTTTCTATTGCAATTTTTTGCATCATCTCTTCTGGAAACCATTCTTCCATAATACAAATTGCTGCTGTATTTCCTTCAAATACGTTTTCTGTAAATGCGTCAACAACATAATATTTCATTGTTCCCCCTATATTTACATGAAAATTAATACTACTCCCCTACTTATTAATTAGTATTTCATTTATAAACTGTATTCTATATGATACTGGTATAAAACCCACAAGATGCTAATATAACACTACGATGATAAATTATAATCATATTATTATGATGTTTTAATGTAAATTCCCTATATTGTTCTTTTTCATATTGAAATATAATGATTGTAGCTTTATTATCTCATCATTGGGACACCTTTTGGTGCCTCGGTATGTTCCGAAAGTAAACGCCTTATTTCTTTAGGTAAAGGAATTGATTTTTTTAATTGAAAATTAAAATGAACCAAAATAACTTTTCCTCTTGCAATCCAATTTTGGTGTTCATCCTGTATAACATGTTCAACTTGAAAACTGGTATTCCCAATTTGGCTAATCCATGTATAAACAGTTACTTTTTGGCTATATGACGTCTCGCAAATAAAGTCACATTGGGTAGAAGCAACCATTAAGTTCCAGTATTTTACCTTTAGACTTGGATTGAAAATTTTAAAAAGTTCATTTCTCGCTTCTTCAAAATAAGTAAAATAAGTTGCATTGTTTACATGTCCCAAAGAATCACATTCATTAAAACGTACAGTAATATCATGCTTAAACATAATATATCTCCTTTTAAGATTGGTAATATAAAGGTCTCTGATTACATAGAAAAGTATTTAGTGAATAATAAATATTTGCAAGATTTTTAAAAATGAAGTATAGTGCCACTATGCTATATGACCGGTGTAGTTAATATTGCTATATAGGTTTTAAATATATATTGCTTTTGTGTTAAATGATTAAAATATCGTAACAAATGGGTATCCTTTTAAAGCAAAGATGTTTAACCTAACTCTTGTTAATATAGTTATTTCCTCCTTCCTAATTCTATTTTTTAATTCTTTATTTCAGAGATTTCCTTAATCTACTTGTATGTTATAACGGAACCGTATATAACACTCAAGTCCCTTCTATAACACTGAAAGGAGAATTAGTATGCATTTTGAAATTCAACGTAACAGTGAAATTTCACTTTCCAAACAAATATACTTATCTATTGTTGACCAAATTCGTTCCGGCTTTCTACAGGAAGGAGCACAATTACCTTCTATACGCATTCTTACAAAACAATTGAAAGTGAGTCTGGTGACAGTAGCAAAAGCATATAAGAAACTTGAAGAAGATGGCTTTGTTACCTCAATTCAAGGAAAAGGATCATTTGTTAATCCAGAAAGAAAAGAAGTTGTTAATAGGCAACCTAAAGTTTCTCCTTATAATTGGCAGGTATCAATTCAGGATTATTTACCTAGATCTCAATTTTCACGCTTTCATTATGTTCCAGAAATGATTCAATTATCATCTTCGATGATTGATCCAAAGCTTTTTCCGAATCGTTTTTTAGAACAAGAAGTTCAAAAAATATTTGTTGATAACCCAAGAATTTTATCTCAATATGGAGAAGTACAAGGAGATCTTGAACTAAGACATGAAATGGCCGCATATTTGAAAAGAATGGATATTACTACAGTTCCAGAAAACATTTTAGTTACAAATGGTTCTCAACAAGGAATTGGTCTTATTGCTCGTACGTTTATCGGACCTGATGATGTGGTTATAATGGAGGCTCCAACTTACCCAGGAGCAATTGATGTCTTTCGTGGGAGAGGTGCTACAGTCCTTACCGTTCCAATCGATAAAGATGGTATGAGAATAGACATCCTGCAGAATTTATGTGACAAATATAAACCAAAGATCATATATACAGTGCCTACCTTTCATAATCCAACAGGTATTGTCACAACTGCTAAAAGACGTAGACAAATTCTTGATATAGCTCAAAGTAGCAATAGCATAGTTATTGAAGATGATCCATGGAGCGAGATTTACTTTAATAAAAAACCACCGGCTCCCATTAAAAGTTTAGATGATTCCGGACATGTCATTTATTTGAAAGGATTAAGTAAAACATTTGCTCCTGGTTGTAGAATTGGAGTATTAATTGCTTCTGGTTCCATATTTAATCGATTATTAGCAGCAAAAGCTAACGCAGATTTAGGAAGTCCTTTACTTACTCAAAAAATAATATTGCCATTTATGAGATCACAAAAATCAATGGAACATATAAAAAAATTAAGAACTGCTTTGAAATTACGAAGGGATCTAGTTTTGGAACTATTGTCAAAACTTGCTCCATCTGAGGTTTCATGGTTCATACCTGAAGGAGGATTAAATCTTTGGATTAGCCTTCCTGATTGGATGGATACAAATTCTATTCTTTTAGAAGCACAAAAGAAAAAAGTGACATTTTTGCCTGGTACAGCATGCTATCCTGTAGAACTAGAAAATCACCATTTGAGATTGAGTTACTCTTATATGAGTGAGAAGCAATTAAAAGAGGGTGTAGAAATTTTATGCGGTATATTCCATTCTTTCATTTCAGAAAAGAAATCTTACGACAATTCACCATTCTTTTAACTGCGAGTTGATAGTAAACAAATCAGGTGTTTGTTCACTATAGATGAATATGTACTATAAATAAATGAACGAATAAATGTTCTTTATATCTAAAGGGTAATTAACAAAACAAGATAGATAAACTTAAGAAATAGGTTTTATCTATCTTGTTTTTATAATTTAATCTAATATTTTTTAACTGATTTAACTATATCTATAACAAAAAGGGCATCTAAGGATGTAAGCAACATAAGCCTAAGTCTCAATTAATACTAGCCTACGAAAATGGTTGGTTAGGTGCTTTTAATATGTAAATGCTCCTGTATGTATAAACATATATCCTATTTCAAGATTTAAGTTTACCCACCCACCTCTTAAATAAAGTAAATTTATATTTTTGGGTTCCCGCCACATCGATATCAAGCTAAGCTAATACAACGTTAATTATATTAGAGGTTGTTTCTTTTTTCTAAAGACTACGTTTAGATATCTTTTTAATCTGATAAAATCACATGTTCCTCCAGCTTAAAAAATAAATACCCCAAAAAGAAAAAGTGCTTTTCCAAGTCAAAATGCATGTTTTTTATTTTGGGGCTTTATAAGATTTTTAAGACGCTAAATATCAGTTCAATTCAAGTATACTAAGATATTAATTCAACATATATTTCAATCCTTATCTTCAATCCTGCGGCTCTATAGTTATCTTTCATGCATTGGACAATCAATTGAATACAGTATTTAGTTTTAAAACAACAAGCGTAAAAGTATAATTGAAATAATACCTCCTAGTACGGTTCCAAATAAACTACGTGTTTTTATCGCAATAAAGAAAGTTGGTAGGGCTGCAAAAAATTCAATGTTACTTGTAAGTGATAAAATCTTTCCATCATGTATAAATATCTCTTGACCAATCAAAGCAGCTATAACAGAAATAGGAACATAATTTAACCATCGCATTCCCCATTCTGGTAATTCGAAACGACTTAGTACCATAAGAGGAACGACCCTTGGAATAAACGTTACAATAGCTGAACCTAGAATGATTAAAAAAACTCCCCATCTTACTTCCATTTTTCCACCACCATTCCTATTGTTGAAGCAATAATTGTAGCCACAATAACTCCCATACTACTGGACAATATGAAAGAACTTCCCACAGCAATAACAACTGCTATAATTGCGACAATAATATCTAGTTTAATTGTACTTCGTCCTAACATTGTTAGTATAAGTATTCCTATAAACATTGCTGGCAAGGCAAATCCTAGACCAAATTCTTCGGGGTTGGAGATCCACTGTGCCAAAAATGCTCCTGCTAAATTAGCTACAAACCAGTTTATATAAGCTGTTATATTAAGGCCATGCATCCATCTTTCACTGATTTGTTTTTTCTTTGCAGCTTCACTAATAGCAACACCAAATGTCTCATCGGTAAGTAGGGAACCTACTAACATATTTCTAAATGGAGAAAGATGCCGAAAATAAGGTGCTAGTGCTGCACTAAGTAAAATATGCCGAAGATTAACGAAGAAAATAGTAATAATAATGGCAGTAAGAGAACTGCTTGTTGCCATCATCCCAGCAGCAATAAATTGAGCAGAGCCAGCATAAAGGATTAAAGATATTAGAGCTATTTCAGCTATGCTGAGTCCCGCAGTCTTTTGAATAACACCTGCCGCTATTCCGATACTTAAATAACCTAGTAATGTAGGGATACAATCTTTTACTCCTTTGATAAAGCCATCTTCATCTCTCTGAGATGAATTTACTTGGACGTTCGACAAACTCATTTCATGCCCTCCTTATTCTTAAAAATAGAAGCTAACACACTAACTACTATGAAAAAAATGAAAGAAAATACGGTTCAATTTATTTGAACCGTTTTCCAGTGACAACATGAAATAGATTAGAATCGTTTTTCCAAAGAGATTCCGTTTTCTCTGGCCCAACTTCTTTAACTAATTCTGAGAACATAATGTCATGTCTAATGTACTCCATTGCGATTAATACCAGGGCTGGATCTTCTGTTTTTATTGCCCATGCAGGTGTATTTGGAGAGAAATTTGCAATTAATACTTCTTCATTGTCCCGTGCGACAATTGTTAATCGACCACTCATACGTTCCTCAGCTACTTCGGGAGCCATATAATTATGATGAGTAGTTACACCAAGCTGCATATCAGGTGCTCCAAAAAGAATAGAGAAAACATGGATTTCTTCATTTATTCGTCTATCTATAGCACTTTTTAAATACGAGGCTTGTGGTTCCCAAATCGACAACCATATTTCTTTTTCTGCTTTATTTATGATATCAATCATTTCAGCAACAACATGCTCATCACTACTGATACGATGAATCACATCTACTTCTTGTTCGCCTTCTAACGCAGATAAATTCTTTTCAAGATAATCCATAGAATTTTCGAAGTTGTTTCGTAATCGGCGGATTAACTCTTTAGCTGGCAATGGGGCATAGGTTACAGGATCAGAAGGTACCGTATAAACCGCACCTTTATCAATTAATTTTGCCACCACTTCGTAAATCGTTGAACGAGGTACGCCTGACCTTTTACTGATTTCATATCCTGTTATGGGATAATTTTTTAAAAGGCCTATATACGCTTTACATTCATATTGCGAAAATCCCCATTTCTGAAGTTCTTTATAAAGTTCTTCCATAATAACTCCTTTAGTAGTTAGTGTAGTACTTACTATAAAATAAAGTATATTATATGTCAAAGTTATTTTTGAGCTATTTACTTTCTTTAGCTTGATGGAAATTTTGACAGGCTCCCTTTTTAAAAAATTTAACGATTAATGTCTATATTCTATCCTTTCTAGCACTTTTTCTTAGAGAGGATTTTAACGTGTTATTAAGATCTAAGTGTTATAAAACGCCCTTGACTGTTATGTATATGTACCCGTTACCATAATTCTAATGGTGTATATATGCTTTTATATGCCTACCTCATATTTTATAAGTGGAGGTGTAAAAGACATGTATTGTGAATTTCCTTGATTTGTAGAAATAACAGATTTCAAACAATATTCTCCCGGATTCATTTTAGGTTGGTTATTCCTCAGTCATCAAATTGGTTCAGCACTAGGAGCAGCAATTTTAAATCTTTTACTACCTGAAGCTAAGCAAGCCTTCAGTGAGAATAAAAATATAAAAGCAGGAGTTAAATAAAACTGGGGTTCTATTAAGTGAAAACACATACATGTTGAAAGGATGATAAAGTATGTCAAAACAAGAGTTCCTACTATTAAAAGAAAAACTATCATTACCTGTTATTATGGCTCCGATGTTTTTGGTTTCAAGTCCAGAAATGATTATTAATGGTTGTAAAGCTGGAATAGTAAGCTCTTTTCCACTACTTAATGCCCGTACCACGGAAATACTAGAGGAATGGATGAAACATATCACAAATGAACTTTCAACAAGTCAGCTTAAAAATGTAACACATTCTATTGCTCCTTGGGCAGTGAATCTAATTGTACATCGAACAAATCAACGATATGAGGCAGATCTTGAACTAATTAAAAAATATCGGCCACCTATTGTAATTACATCACTGGGAAATCCATCATTAGTAGTAAATATTGTGCATGAGTATGGAGGATTAGTTTTCTCAGATGCTACTAATCTAAATTATGCGAGAAAAGCCGCGGAAGCTGGAATAGACGGTTTAATCCTCGTTTGTACAGGAGCTGGCGGACATGCGGGAACACTCAATCCAATTGCCTTTCTAACGGAAGTAAAAGAGTTTTGGAATGGCATTACAGTAGTCGCTGGTTGCATATCTCGTGGTCAAGACATCTTAGCCATGGAAATACTGGGTGCAGATATGGTTTATATGGGCACCCGATTTATAGCCTCATCTGAAAGTTTAGCAAATGATACTTATCAAAATATGCTGGTTGAATCCAATGTTGAAGATTTGATTTACACCGATGCATTTAGTGGAGTGCATGCAAATTATCTTATTCCTAGTATTTTAAAGGTAGGACTTGATCCCAATCATTTGCAAAAGAAAACATCATTAGATTTTTCTTTTGCTCAAACCAATGAAATGGAAATAAAGCCGTGGAAAGATATATTTTCTGCAGGTCAAGGTGTAGGAAACGTCAAACAGGTGCAACGAATTGCTGATATTGTAACAAAATTAAAAGGAGAGTATGACCAAGCATTTACCTCGCTAGTAAACAGTTATTCCAATTCTACATTGCAGAAGAATAATTAATAAACTGTCTATTTCTTATAAAAAAGAACTTGTAAAAAGGTTACAAGTTCTTTTTAGATATTATTTATCGTTTTCCGACAGAAGACTCCTTCCTCAAAAATGTGAAGGTGTGAAACCTAAATTTTAGGTGGGAGATGAATGTCGGTTGGCATAAGCCAACTTGTTTGCTATCATTTACTTGTACAGATTGCTCTTTGAAAACTGAAGATATGAGGTTGGTTGCAGAAAAACGTTGCAACCGTAAAATCTTCAACGTTCTTTCGCCCCACGCTTGCCGAAGTTGCGAAAACCAAGCTAAAGTAGGTAGTGTGGTGAGTAGTTCAATAAGACCAAATCCATTGATCATCCTCATTATTATTGGAGTCATTTAGGATTTTCAATTCTTGAATTTTTTCAATGTTATTTCTTATATTCCAATGAATGGTACTCCCACCCCATTCTACAAGTTCCATATTATTCACTTTAACTTTGTCACCGACATTAAAT
>NZ_WEII01000104.1:0-13179 GCF_009183805.1 Bacillus sp. B2-WWTP-C-10-Post-4
CAATGTGCTGTTTTATATACTTCTTGAATCGTTTTATCATACAACTTGCTATATGCTTCTTTATTTCCTGATAAAGTTAATTGGATTGAATGTGCGTAATCTATTTCACCCTTCATATTCCAGCCCTCCTTTGTCTTACACTATATATTGGCAGGTAATTCATATTTCGTTCGATTTTTTTAAAGTTTTTTTATATAAATTAATATTATGATTCATTGAGTTCATAAGCTTCACTTATAACCACACATAACTATTATATAATTTTCCAATTTCTGATAAAGATTTAAAATAATTTATATAGTCAAATTTAGGAGGATATATGATGAAAGCTATCGTTGTAACGTCGTTCGGTGGTCCTGAAGTGATGAAATATACAGATTTGGATATACCGGCTATTTCAGAAGATCAAGTTTTAATTCGCGTTGTTGCTACTAGTGTAAATTTCGCTGATATTAAATCACGTTATGGTAAAAAAGGAAATAAAGCACTACCTTTTATTCCAGGTATAGATGCCACTGGTATTGTAGAACGTGTCGGTTCTCATGTGAAAAATATTCACCCAGGACAACGTGTCATTGCTTTTCCTCAAAATGGATCTTACGCAGAATACGTTGTTGCAAATGAAAATCTTACTTTCGTATTACCCCATGAAGTTGACTTTCAAACTGCAGCCGCTTGTCCAATCGTATCTTTTACAAGCTATAATTTACTCGCAAATGTTGCAAGGCTTCAACAAGGTGAATCTGTACTCATTCATGCGGCTGCTGGCGGAATTGGCACTACTGCTATTCAACTTGCTAAACTATTAGAGGCTGGAACAGTTATAGGCACTGTCGGAAGTGAAGCAAAAAAAGAAATTGCTTTAGATGCTGGAGCTGATTATGTTATTTGTCATCAAGATGAAGATTTTGTAGAGAAAGTCAATGAACTGACAAATGGTGAAGGGGTTGATGTAATTTTAGACTCTATTTCTGGAACGGTTTCTGAAAGAAGTTTAAACTGCCTTGCTTATTACGGTCGCCTCGTTCATTTCGGTAATGCTAGCGGTGAAATTGGTAACTTTCAAACGAAAGATTTACATGCAAGTTGCCGCTCTATACTCGGTTTTAGCTTTGGAACCACACGAAAAAAGCGTCCTGAACTGCTCCAAGAAACTGCAAATGAAGTTTTCCGTTATTTGCGTGACGGACGTTTACAAATTAAGGCTACGAAATCTTTTCCACTTCAAAATGCAGGGAAAGCACATGAATGGGTCGAAAGTAGAAAAAGTACAGGGAAAGTAATACTAACTGTTTAGTCCTCTTCCTGAAATGAATACTGGAAACAGAGGTGGCATTCATGGGATCACGAATTATGCATGTTATTATCGCTAGTGGTATTGCTGAGAAACTATCAATTCACGATAAGACTTCTTTCTTACTTGGAGCTGTAGCCCCTGATGCTGTTCATTCAAAAAAAGAAAAAGGAACCTCACATTTTTATGCCGGTACAACGAAGAACTATACGAGAAGAATAGATTATGATTCATTTTTTCATAAATATGAATCACATATAGATTCCCCATTTATTTTAGGCTATTATACCCACCTCATTGCCGATGATAATTGGCTAAGTGGATTTTTTCTACCTTGGCTAAAAAATAGAATAGAGAATGACGAAACTATCGCACCCCTGTACTATAACGATTTTAAATTGTTAAATGCAAAGTTGCTTCATCATTACGATCAAGAACAACAGCTTTTCTCTCTTCTCAATCAAGAGGCTCACATTGTGGATATTGAAGAGGTTTCTAAAGAAAACGTTTTAGCTTTTCGAAAGTATCTTTTTGAAGATATGTTGTATCCAAAGCAACATTTGCATGAAGACTTACAAGTATTTACGTTTGATCAAATCGTTGGCTATATTGAGACAGCTATTGAAAAAGGAGTATTTTTTATTAAACAACTCTCTAATGAAAAATCCACTTCAAAAATTTAATCCCCCTCAAATATATTTGAGGGGGATTTTCACATAGCAATATTATTATTGGTTCTTCTCCATAACTGCAAAATAATTCCCTTCGCTATCAGCAAAGTTAAACACTTTACCAGAAGGCATAGTTACCATTTCTCCAACAGTAACATTTTTATTTGTTAAATCTGTATATAGTTGATCAAGATTTTCTGAGAAGAACATTAAAGACGGTGTACCAAGATTCAATTCTGGGCTCATTTTCGAAATAACTTCTTTATTATGTAATATAATGCTCGTTTCCGCACCGCTTTTCGGAGCGATTTCAATCCATCTCATTCCTTGCTT
Organism: Bacillus sp. B2-WWTP-C-10-Post-4; assembly: GCF_009183805.1. Lineage (NCBI taxonomy): Bacteria > Bacillati > Bacillota > Bacilli > Caryophanales > Bacillaceae > Bacillus > Bacillus sp. B2-WWTP-C-10-Post-4. The sequence continues at coordinate 2,299 of NZ_WEII01000104.1, forward strand.
ATTATCTTCCTCTGCAACTACATGAAACCCTACCTTCTCCGTCCAAAAATTTACTGCCTCATCTTGATTATTTACATATAACATAATTTGTCCTACTTTATGAATCATTACATTTCCCCCTAATGGTTTTTATATTCTATGTAGCTTTCTACAAATACTATCGTTATTCCTTTTGAGTTGGTATGTACTTCTTTGCAAAATTTATCGACTGACTCATCCCATCCAGTTCATCAAAATAATCATTTCTTTCAATCATGTTATATCCGTCGAATCCAATTTTATCTAATACTTTGAAGAATATATCGAAATCTACTTCACCATTCCCTGCTGCGACTTCTATATACTTAGTTGAACGATCACTTTTCACTTCTTTACAATCTTTAATATGAGTTTGTACTATATAATCTTTTAATAGTAATAAACCTTCTCCCGGATTTTCATTTACATCACTTATTAAATTTGCTGGGTCAAAGTTAACAGCTAGTCCTTTCGAGTTTGCAGTTTCTAAAAATCGTTTTAATACTATTGCTTTTTCAGATCCCGTCTCAATGGCGAAGAATCCTCCAAATCTGAACGCTAAGTCCCCTATTTCATTACAAACACGTAGCATTTTATCATAGTACTCACTATTTTCATCATCAGGGATTTTCCCAATATGGGCTGTTACTATGTTAGCTCCTAACCTTAACCCTTTATCAGTAATATATTTAAAACTCTCTATTACACATTCAGCTTCAGTTCCTATTATTCCATTTTCTCCGAAGCTAATTGCTAATGACGGGACTTGAATCTCATTAAAAGATAAGTTTTCTTTTAATGTATTCCATTGTATCTTTGAGATGTTAGCTAAGTTGAAAGTCGGATTCATAGCATATAATTGAATATATTCTAACCCCCATTCTCTCGCCTTTTTTATTCCTTCGTTTACTTCAATATATTTCGTATTCAAAAACATTCCTAATTTCCTATCCATATATGTACCTTCTTTTTATTATTTCGCATCATTTTAATATACGACTTTTTTATATTATTTCCTCGTATAAACCAAATAAATAAACTACCCTTTTTTCGATACTCCCAGTAGAAGCATATATATGATAGGCACATTAAAAACACTAATACAATTCCCATTATCACTTGTTTACAAACAAAAAAGACGTAACTACAAATAGTTACGCCTTCTCCATCATTTATCTAGGCTTTTTCTTCCCAGTAAATGCTGGTTTCTTTTTCTTTGGTGCTTTCGGTTTCGTTTCTACAAATGATCCTTTGAACATTTCTTGCTTCGTAAATACGATGCCTAGTTTTTTCGCAAATTGCAGTAATTTGCGCTCTTCTTGTGGTGTTACAAGAGATACGACAGTTCCTTCTTTGCCCATACGTCCAGTACGTCCTGAGCGGTGAATATATTGGTCTACTGTGTCTGGTAATTCTAGGTGAATTACGTGTGTTAAATCGTCAATATCGATACCGCGCGCTGCAATATCAGTAGCAAGTAGAATTTCTAATTTCCCTCCGCGGAAAGCACGCATTGTCGCTTCACGCTCTTGTTTACTTGCTTCTGCATGAAGAGCCGCCGCTTTCATTTTACGGAATTTCAATTTCTCTGTAATTTCATCTAAACGGAATGGATCGTTTAAGAAAGCAACTGCTTTTACATCGCCCATATGCATAATTCTTCTTACGTAATCATTTTTTTCGCGTCGCTCACAAATGATATACGTATGCTCAACTAAGCTTTTTGATTCTGCACGTGTTACACGTACTAATTGTGGTTCCACTGCTAAATCACGTGCCGCATCTTCTGCCGCTTTTGTCATTGTCGCCGAGAAGAATACTAATTGACGATCGCGCATCGTTGATTTAATTACATCTTGCACTGCGCCCATCATTTTTTGCTTTACAATTTGATCAAACTCATCAAATACAATTGTTTTTACTTCATGCATTTTTAGCTTTTTCATACGAATTAATTCTAAAATACGGCCTGGTGAACCGACAATTACTCTTGGGTGTTTCTTTAATTTTTCAACTTGGCGCTTAATATCTGCACCACCAATTAAAGATGCACCTGAAATTTCAGTTCCTGCTGTAAACTTTTGAACCTCTTCATGAATTTGCATTACAAGTTCACGTGTTGGCGCTAAAACAACAACTTGTGGCTGTTTTACTTCAGGATTAATTTTATGTAAAAGTGGTAATAAGTACGCTAATGTTTTTCCTGTTCCAGTTGGAGATTCAGCTATAACGTCTTGTCCTTCTAAAATAGTTGGAATCGCTTGTTTTTGAATTTCAGTTAACTCTTTAAAACCAGCCTTCTCCCAAGCTTGTTGTAAAAATGGTTGCATATCTTTTATCATTTGTTTTTCTCCTTTATCTCTATTTTTGAAGAAAATGCTGTATTGTTCGCACCGTTTCTATCATGTGTGAAATAACAGCTATTAAATCATCAACATGGTCTTCTGTAATCGCTTTTTGAAATAGAACCTCTACCTTATTATGATATGAAATCGCTTGCTTATTATATTCGTATGAAACTTTCTGCATAATCATTCTTTCTTTTCCCCATATAGAACGCATTAATGTTTCAATTTCTTCACATTTTACTTCTGGTTGTTCTAACGGGAATGAAAATGCTAGCTTCATCTCACAACCTGGTGTAAACTGAGGCACTTCTAGTATTTCACCAGACAAGTTCTTTGCATCCACAGATAATGAAAATGTTGCTTCTACTAATGGTTCAAACGGTTCTGTTAATTGAAATGAGATATGATATATACGACTTAATGAAGCAAGATCCATCATATCTTTTCGATCTGTTACAAGAATATCTCCATGTAGATCAAAATCATACACAGCACCTTCTACGATTACTTTTAAATTGTCAAAAGCAGTTGGATCAAACATAATTTCCTCCAAAAAACAGGCGCCTTTCGATGGAAAGGCGCCACTTGATGTATATATAGTTTACAGATAAACGAGATGAATTACAACCTTTTAGAATAAACCTACTGCTTTTCCATCTTCATTTACATCCATTTGAAGTGCTGCTGGCTGTTTTGGAAGACCTGGCATTGTTAACATTGTACCTGTTAACGCAACGATAAAGCCTGCACCGATCGATGGTTTTAGCTCACGAATTGTAACGATAAAGTCAGATGGACGACCTAATTTTGTTGCATCGTCAGAAAGAGAGTATTGTGTTTTCGCCATACAAACTGGTAGATTACTCCAACCTTCTCCTTCATATTGAGCTAATTGCTTACGTGCTTTCGGAGCAAATTCAATATCTTTTGCGCCATATACTTTTTGAGCAATTGTACGAATTTTTTCTTCTAATGGTAATTCTAATTCATAAAGTGGTGCGTAGTTGTTTTCACCTTTTTCGATTTCTTTTAGTACTTTTTCAGCAAGGTCAACTCCGCCTTGGCCACCTTTCTCCCAAACTTCTGTTAAGGATACTGCATAGCCACGCTCATTACACCACTCTTGTAAGTATGTAACTTCTGCATCTGTATCTGTAATGAATTTATTAATTGCAATTACGAAAGGCACACCGAAGCTTTGAATTGTTTCAACATGCTTCTGTAAGTTTTCCATACCTTTTGCTAATGCATCTACATTTTCTTCTTTTAATTGATCTTTTGCAACGCCGCCATGCATTTTAAGCGCACGAATCGTCGCAACAATAACAACTGCTTCTGGTTTAATGCCAGCTGCACGAGCTTTAATATCTAAAAACTTCTCAGCGCCTAAATCAGCACCGAATCCAGCTTCTGTAATAACATAATCACCTAATTTTGCTGCCATTGTCGTAGCGATAACACTGTTACAACCGTGAGCAATATTCGCAAATGGTCCGCCATGAATAATAGCTGGTGTATTTTCTAACGTTTGTACTAAGTTCGGTTTTAATGCGTCTTTTAATAATAGTGTCAAAGCACCTTCTACACCTAAGTCTTTAACCGTTACAGGTTGATTTGCAAAGTTATAAGCAACTACGATGCGAGATAGACGCGCTTTTAAGTCTTGAATATCTGTTGCAAGGCAGAATACGGCCATAATTTCAGATGCTACTGTAATGTCAAAACCGTCTTCACGTGGTACACCTTGTACAGGTCCACCAAGACCAATTACTACGTTACGAAGGGCACGATCATTTAAGTCAACACAGCGTTTCCAAACGATTTTACGCGTATCAATTCCAAGTGTGTTTCCTTGTTGGATATGATTATCAATAAACGCTGCTAATGCGTTATTGGCAGTTGTGATCGCATGGATATCTCCAGTAAAGTGAAGGTTAATGTCTTCCATTGGTACGACTTGTGAAAAACCGCCACCTGCTGCTCCGCCTTTTAATCCCATCGTTGGTCCAAGAGATGGTTCGCGAAGTGCAATTACTGTTTTCTTACCAATTTTGTTAAAAGCTTGACCTAAACCAACTGTTACTGTTGATTTACCTTCTCCAGCTGGAGTTGGGTTAATCGCTGTTACTAAAACAACTTTACCGTCTCCCTCATCTTGTAAGCGCTTAAAAATATCAAGAGATAACTTACCTTTATAATGCCCGTATGGCTCTAATTCATCTTCTAAAATATTTAAATCAGCTGCAATTTCTTGAATCTTCTTCATACTCGCTTCTTGTGCGATTTCAATATCGGATTTCACTGTTGTAGTAGTTGTCATATACCCTAGTCCCCCTTTAATTGGTTCTGATGATATTGTATCAGTTTTTTGTATTTTCTGCACTTATTTACCTCCTAAAAATTCTTTCATTTCTTTATACGTTTTTTAACATAAATACCCATAAGAATGTTAACGATTGTTGTAACTCTGTAGGTAGTTGACCTAACATCTTCTCATTTACTCCGCGCTTATATACGCCGATGCCATCTATAACTTTAAAACCTTGTTCTTTCGCTAACTGTTCAAATTCCCAAGGCATCATCGTATTACAAACAACGTCTTTTCCATACAAGCGAGGATAACTGTTCTCTCGTGGCTTTGCTGTCGGTCCTAAAATTGCAATACATGCATATCCATCTTTCTTTAACACACGCTTTATTTCATTTAACGCTCGTAATGGCTCTTCCGTCCATTCTAAAGAATTAATTGCCATAATTGATTCAAATTGCTCATTTTCAAATGGTAATGCAGAAAGATCTCCTTTTATAAAAGATAAATTCGGTCCTTCTCCGCGCTCCTTACCTTTTTGAATCATCACTTCCGATAAATCTACTCCCACTGCTTTATAGCCTGCGCTACTTAATTTATATGTACCGTACCCATCACCACAACCAACATCGAGCACTAGTGCTTCTTTCTTCACGTATTGTTCAAAAAACGGAATAATTGTACTCCTACTCCCGCTATCCCACATTTCCTGACTATTTTTATTCCAAAACTCTGCGCTACTATCCCATTTCTTCTCTGCTGATTCATGCCAATTAAATGTTGTCATACATTCCCCTACCTTCACGTATTATCACTCATTTCATTCTACATCATTTTCCAAAATTCCTGTTTTATCCCGCTTGCAGTAAGACACCTACCTCAAAATTCAATGGATGCGGACCAGTTAATGGGAGAGAACTGCTCATAAAAATCCAATTGTTGCTGGCTGATAATCAGTCGTGATGGAAAAAACTCCCTCACTTTATCTTCAATAGGAGATGGATATGTTAACGATGGAATACGTATTCTCCATTTTTTGCTTTACTTGGGTTTAACTCATACTCATGCTCTTCTCATTTTGAAAGATACTATAGATACACCCAATTGAAAGAGAGGGATGTACATGCGAAGAAAGAAAAATCATCATTTTAAAAGTGGTGAAAAAAACGAAGAGTATGCTGCTGAAATATCACCAGCTGGCATTCCAATTAGACATAAGCGTAAAGAAATTGCAAATGAGATAGAAGGTACAAATACCGGTGCAATGGTAGGCTATGTCGGTTTATTTCTTTCGTTATTCTCCATTGCTTTTTATCCAGTTACGCTCGGCTCCCTAGCAATTTTAGTTGGCCTATTAGCTGTCAATTTCGGAGCAAGAACACTTGGATATACAGCCATTGGTTTTGGTAGTTTTTCTGTTTTATTTACTTTACTTTATCCGCTTGCTTTGTCAGCGTTTTAAAAAAACACACCAAGTCATACTTGGTGTGTTCATTCATGATACAACATAATATGACCGCATCCACAACAATGTTTCGCTGTAATTTCTTGAAACACTGGATAATTTTCTTCATCTCGATGCTCAATAAATACTTTTTCAAATCGATACATGTTTGGTGCATATGCCCAATCTTGTTTCGTACGTGCATATAACGTTGAGGAAAAAAACTCCTCACCGCCACAAACAATACATGTGTTCTTCATCAATACCCCTCCTATGCTTGTCTTACTTCATCTATATGAACATAAGCATAAAAAAAAGACCTTCTATTACTAGAAAGTCTTCTCTGAAACAAAAAGAAATGTACCAAACATTCCTACTCCGCTATATTCTTTTGAAACACCAGCTTCTGTTTTAAATGTTTGCTTTACAGTCATAAAGAATACACCATTTCGTGCATCTGTACTTTCAAATTGTAGTTTTTCTTTTTTACCATCTACATTTTGCGTGCATTCAAAACTACTCTCATTACAATTCAACGCATACTTATCCTGTACATACACTTTAAAATCTGATTCTTTCGGACAAGTTATAAGTAATATTGCCACGAGAATAATACTTATAATACCCACAATTGTATAATATTTCTTCATTTGTACTCCTTTCAAATGACAAGAAAACTTGACTTCATACGCCAAGTTTTCTTAGTCAACAACCCATTGCCACTCTTGTTCTTTCTTATCAAAAATGAGCCAACCTGTTTCTGTTGCTTCCTCTTTCAATTCATCGATATTATCTAACACCTCATCCGTACTTTCATACGAACCAACTACATATACCGGAATTTCAAGACCTCTTCTTGACTCAATCTTCCCTGCTAGATCTATGTAAAGACCATCTTCCATGAGTGGAATAAGTCCCATAATCAATTCTTTTGAAATCGCTGGGAAAATTTTTGATTTTTGGAAGAAAGAAAAACGTTTCTTACCGAAAGCACCGAGTTTATACGGAATGACTTTACTTAACATTCCTACAAAATCAGCAATTCTACGATAATACACTTTGTTGTACCATCCGTCATCATGTGAAAAATAAACAAATCTATTTTTCAACAGCGGAAAGAATGTTCTTGCAAGTGGTTCTTTTTTGTGAGCCAAATATAATAATTCTGCAATTTCTTTCGGCTCTAATTCATCTAAATCGCTTGCATCATCAAAATCTACCCAACAAAATTCATCAAATTCATCAATCTCTGCTTGAATTAACTTATGTATATTTTCTTCCTCAACATATTCAAATAAAGTATGATAATGAAAATCCGTCCATTCAAAGTTATGCTTCAAAAGCAACACTTGATGAAGCGGTGAAGGGATGTTACTCGCAAACTCTTTAAACGTAATTCCTGATGTAATAAAACAATGACCTCGACGATTACCATTAATATATATCATATTCTTTACTTGGTCAGATCCTCCAGACAAAGCACCTAGCCACCTTCGTTTTATATGTTTCAATTCTATAGCATATTTTAACATGAAAAATTTTAGAAACATAGAAAAAACTTCAAAAACTATTTACAATTTCATGTGTTTTATTACATAGTGATTACAAGAAAAAACGCCTGCTCATAAGCAGGCGTTTTTAAAGGATTTCATCAGGGTTTTGAGGATGATGATTTCCCTCTTTCTTTTCTTCTTTTTGGAACATCGATTGAATTTTATCAATTGTTTGTGGAGCTAATTCAATCATTTTTTCTGCTAAATGTGTCGCATTTTGTAAATGAAGAATATTTACTCCATCTTTATTCACCACAAGAAATGCTACTGGTGTAATAGAAACACCACCCGCGCTACCGCCACCAAATGCAGCGTTACCGTTTGCTCTTTGTCCATCATTCGTTTGGAAATCAGAACCTCCTGCTCCAAAACCGAACGCTACTTTAGAAACCGTTAACACCACACCACCGTCAGCCGTTTGAACAGGCTCTCCAACAATCGTATTTACATCAACCATTTCTTTTAAATTTTCCATTGCTGCTTTCATTAACCCTTGAATTGGATGATCCACCGTTCATAACCTCCTTTGTCATATCTTTCCTAGTTTTTCCGAAAGTTTGTGAACTAAACATAAAATTTTATATTGATTTCAAAAAACTTAAGTTGTAATATTTAGAAAAATAAAAAAGAGATCGATTCGTTATGATGCGAAAATTAACAAAGAAAGATCATGAACAAGTATTCGCTTACCTAAAAGAAGAAGCAGCCCTTAACTTGTTTATTATTGGAGATATTGAAGCTTTCGGTTATGACACAGATTTTCAAGAACTATGGGGAGTATTTAAAGAGAATGGAACATTAAAATCAATTTTACTCCGATTCCACGATTCATTTATACCATATAGTAAAGAAGACTTTGTTACCACTAATTATGAGGCACTTCTTTCCGCATATAAGCCACTTAAACTCTCTGGTAAGTCAACCATTGTAGAAAAGTTTGAAACTGCTCCAAGTCTACAATTAGGCGTCAAAAATGAAATGTATTTTTGTGAATGTCTAAATGACAACAACTTACCTAGCACACCAATTCATGAAACAATTAAACTTGCCTCACTAGATGATGTAGAGCGAATTATGCAATTGCGAGGTAACATTGCTGAATTTCCGACTACCAATGAATCAGAGAAAATATTAAGGCAGGTTATCGAAACGAATACAGGACGCACATACTAGATTGAAAAAGACGGCGTGATCATCGCATCCGCCTCTACTTCCGCTGAAAATTCATTATCCGCTATGGTAGTTGGCGTATGTACACATTCGAATTATCGCGGAAGCGGATACGCTTCGCTCATATTACAAAAAATGATTCAAGACTTTACGAAAGAAGGCCGAACGCTTTGTTTGTTTTATAACAATCCAGCTGCTGGGCGAATTTATAAACGATTAGGGTTTAAAGATATTGGGATGTGGACGATGTATCGATAATAAGAAGTAACTCTATAAGAGGAAATAGTCGTAACTTAGTAATACAAGCAAATTACAAAATAACCCACACCGTTATTATGAAGATGGAGAAACTACTTGTAAAGCCGTGCCCCTAACTAAAACATGTCATGTATTCAAGCTAAATTTAGACAGATAAATGCCCCAGTTGCATCTACTCCAGCAATTGGGGCGTTTACCCTCAAATTCTTTCCACTATATTTATGAAACATTTATTCCACTTATGTCGCTATTATCATTACGTGCAAATGCTCTTTTTAATATTACTGCTTCTTATTATACTGTGCTTTAAAATCAATATATTCCTGTCTCGCGTCCTGATTATTACCTTGTTGACTATCAAAGTATGTGTGTATTTGTGATATGTGTTCTACTGACTTTCCTTCTTCATTTCTCTTTTTATAATTCACTACAATACTCACTTCCAATATCTGCTCTGAGCCCTTTGTAAACTCAATATGCAGTGCGATCGATCCACCACCATATTCATCATATTGTATTTTCAACTTATCATTAATAATATTTTGAAACTCTGATTCAGTTAATGTATATCCAACAGTACTAGGCTGACCAAACTATTTTATATCACCTCCTGGCTTCATCTTTAGTTTCCCTATCCCTTTTAAACGATCTACAATTAAGTTCACGTATGAAACATCCAGACTTGAATCCGTACTTTGTACCTGTCCATTCTCATAACTAATATTTGTACTATAATTAACTTCTTCTTTATAATTTTTATTATCTACTTCCGAGGTAATTTCTTGTGTTGTATTTCCATATAAACTTTTATCTTTCGTATTATATATGCCTTTCGAAGTTTGATAGATTGTTTTACTGTGCTCTCCATCTTCCTTTTGCTCATATGTACTATATATACCTCTTTGTTTCACATAGGCATATCCATCATCACTAGCGGACATAACCTTTTTCATGTCACCTTCATCCAATGCCTTTACTAATCTCTCATACTCTATCTTCGTCTCCCCAAAACCACATCCACTTAATAAACTTGATACTATTGACAGAGAACTATCATCATCTTAGATTTCTTCTTTAACTTCATACTGACACCCCGTTGATTTCCCTAGGCATTTTTAAGTTCATTATGTTCCTTTTTGGAAATTAATACATTTCACCTTTACTTACTGCTATTTATTTACTCATACAGATTATATTGAAGATGCTTTAATTTTTAATAGCATTAATTTATATATAATCCTTAATTGTTTATATATTCCGTTCGAATTTTCAGAAATCAAAACTTATTTTATTTCTTTGGCTTGCTTTTTTTCCTTTTCTTCATAAAGCTTTAGTCTTTTCTGACGTTCCTTTTCGTGCTCTTCCCACGAAATATAAAATGACGGAAACTTAAATCTACAATAGGCTAATAATTGGAATTCAGCTGCACCTATGGCTACCGCGTACATTACAAGAGTTCCTGCTATATACCCTGCTAATATCTCTATTTCATAATCATTATGAAAATAAATTAAAATAAGAAGGATTAGTGCATATACCGTAACACCAATCATTACGTTGTTTTTTGTTTTACTAAAAAATGAAGCTGTCCTTTCATCCATACTAAATGCTCCACTCTCTGCTTGTTTAAAGGTATCAATTGTTGTCACCAGATGAACAAAAACTGCTCCTAGAAACAATAAACCCACATACAATAATGTAATTTGATCAATCGAATAATTTGAAATTGCTGGAAGTATAAACAATGTGAATCCTATAGTTCCCAGCTGAAATGTACATAAT
>NZ_WEII01000105.1:0-13030 GCF_009183805.1 Bacillus sp. B2-WWTP-C-10-Post-4
GTATAGTGTAGTTAATCAAATAAAAATTATAGCTAACTAAGTGATAAATTTGTATAAGACCATAAAAATTAGTGTGAAAACTACATATAAATGTATGTAAAATAAAACAATTTTTATATATAAATTCATACAAAAAATCAATAAATGAAAACAGTTTAAAATTCGTTATCTAATATGAAATAGCTAATTTAATCATGATTATGAGGGATTAATTAGATCAACATAAGAAAAAATCCTATATACTAAAAGATAATTTACTATAAAAATTTTTAACGAATAGTTTAGCATTTAATGATTTCTATATAAAGCATGAATTATATAAATACATACCAATATATGAAAACTCATGCAGCCGAGCTTGAAATCCCTAAATACTGTAGTATATTTTTATTTACTTATCTTATTGTTCGTAAAATTGGTATTTCGTGCGAAGTTGTGAGTTTGAAATTTTTTCAATTCTTCTTTTACCCTATTTATGTTTATTTAAGACCATCTTTTGTTTTAGCAGTAAATAGTACACATAATTCTAAATGAAGTACACTGTACAAAGCAATAAATTTCGTGGGAATAAAGATTATAAGAAAGTTAAGTCGAAAAATGAGCATACTAAAACTCCTGAGTTCTCAAAACAAAGACGAATAAAATAGTGACTTTATTAATTAAAGGCAAAGCTAAATTCGTGCCAGTGACCATGTTATTGTTCAATATTAAGATACGTTCAAATTAAATCTAATATTATAAGTTGGTTCTATAATATTATCTTATTATCTTATATAAAATAAGCACCTCCCATGTCTAGTTTAAAATCGAGAAATGAGAGGCGCAATTTCTAGCTCTTCTTAACTAGCTTGCTTTTACATACCCTAACTGTATACTATCTATATTATTTGACTTTATAATTTGATAATATCTTGTTTCTTTTGTTGTCGAATTGAAAAATGAATCCCTTCCTTCTCTAGTAAGCTTATATCGTTCCTTTTCAGTAAACTCCGCTCGTACTTTATATTTTCCTTCTTCTGCCTCAAAATAGTAATGAGCTTGGCCATCTTGTAATCTAGAAACTATTTTTTCTTCTACTATTTCTTCATTTTCATTAATTAAATATAACTTTATTTCCCCCATTTCTGGTGCTATTGTTTGTTCTTCAGGATCAATCCAGCCATCCCCATTTTCATCAAACCAGATATAACCAGATATAGTCCCTTTCTCTGGATCCCAAACCTTATCCATTTCTTCTGCGAATGCTAAATTTTTTGGTAAAAACAATGTAAAAACAAACACTAAAATTGAAAAATATGTCATACGTCTAATTCTTTCCATTGATATCGCCACCCAACCTCAAAATGTTTAACAAGAATATATAAATTTTAATATATAATACAATATACTACAAGTCTGGTTTTATTATCCAAATGCAGTTATAATTATAATAATAAAACCAATTAATTAACAAAGTAAATATCTAATTCAATGAATTACACGCAAGATTACATTTTCTCTAATCAATACTGACTTACCTAATGTCTTAGGATTATGACAAAGCATAAGTAATGTGGGTTCTTCTGATGCAATGTTGTATTCTCCTAAGATGTTGACTTATAGAATTTTTTACGTATTGCCCACTAATCTATGCACTATTAGGAAATATTTTGTATAACTTCTCCTTTTGTTAACTAAAATACTATTGTTCATATTTTTTTATTGTTATATAATATTTCATGTCTTTACTTATATGCGATTAAGATATATCGGAATTAGAAAAAGGAATCTTGAAAGATTCCTTTTTCTATTTAAAATAAAAAATCAGTGAATTTGCTACCTATCCATCTTCCCCGCCTCACAGTAATTACTTTATATTATTTAATTACATCCTTCCCTTTTACATCTTTTTATTCAAATGTTATAATTATAAATACCCACTATCATTTTGAATCGAGGTGACAACCATGAGAAGTTTTGGTTCATTATTGATTTCTACTATTTGTTCAACAATTCTTTTAGTTTGGAATTCCCTTTCTTTCTATACTGGTTTCACAACAGGACATACATACTACTGGATTAACGGCATCATATCCTTAATTTTCCTTCTATTCTTTATCCTAAACATGCGAGATATTATTAAAAAAAACTACAGAATATCTGGAAAATAGGAGTTGATACATATGTGGAAAAAGATTAATAATTATAAGTTTCATCTAAAAGATTTAAAATTTATGACTTGGCTCTTCCCAATTATCGGTTTATTATACACTTATGAATTCTTCTCTGGTCTAATGTTCCACCACGAGGTTCGTTGGCTCAAGTTAATATGCATGACAATAATGATTATAGGATTTATTGATATTAGAAAGAAGCTTAAAAACAAAGATTATAGAGCGGCATGAATCAACAAAAATTTTTGAACTCATTTCTAGTATTTACATTATTTTTTCGGGACTTACTTAATTAAGGAATTATCAGGATAAACTGCATATCTGCAGTTTTTTTGTAAAGCAAAAAAGCATCTTATCTAGATGCTTTTCAGTCTCTTTTTCTACATAATAACAAGACCATACACGATGCAGCCTACTCCTAATAATATGAAAAGTTGTGGAAAATTAAATTCTAAGGAAATAAGGTCGACAAGATGTTCGAAAGTTAACCCAACCTTTTCTTTTAAACTTCCACTTTCTACTTCCCTAATTTCATAAATGAAGGTCAAGCAAATGAGAAATATCCCTAAACCTATTAAGTATATACCCAAAATTAATACATCCTTTTTTATCTGATATTAACATAAAAGAATATATAATATGAGAAAACATTTTTTAAATATAAAATAGCGGTGGATTTTCTACTTTAATTTCTACATAACCCATTTTTCTTTTTCCTTCTTATAAAGAACTTTACGATTTACACCATTAACTTCACATACCTACTTAACTTTATATCTATTTTCTTCATCATTAACAGGCAGCTCAAAAACGTGCTCCATTTTAGGCTTTCCCTTATATACGCAAGTTGTTTAGCAAGGCCTATCCATTCTCGTTAGCGCATCTTAATTTTGTATTCGCTTGTTTTGATAATTATTTATCCACATATTATTTATTTCTTTGCTTCCATACCCCATTTTCTTTACGATAAGTATTCTTGCCATCCATAAAGTCAGCTGTATTACCCGGAATGCTATATTTCTTATTTTTTTTCTTAGCTTTCTTCTTCAACCTCTTCTCTTCTTGAACAGCTTGTAAATCCGCCTTCCATTGTTTCAACAAATCCTTTTCACGTCGCATCCAATTTGTACCCCTTGGTTTAAAATGTGTACCAAATAATTAGATTCTACCTATTTATATAGAATCCTTTAATCAAAATTTCCATTTTGTTCAAATTCACGTTTAATATGTATTTTCTATGTAACTCGGAAAATAGCGCCCGTTATGGATCCTTTCCTTATCTTACCTGCACAATTCCATTGTCATCTTTGCTACTGCCCCCGTTACCAACGCTAAAATCATGCACAATGTAGAAATGAACCACAAAATTTTTTTCATCGTATTTCTCCCTCTCTTTTTGTTTTTCTTCCCTTACATCATAATGGGATTGGAATCATTGTTGGGAAAACTATCGATTTCTATGATTTAGCAAAGATTTATGTTTAAATCCATTGCTTAACGCCTGTACTCTTTCAAACAGGATTTTTATGATATGTATGCAGGATTCCCTCTTACATGTACCGAAACCTCAATAGGGAAACATTCCACTAATTACCAAACTCATTTTATACCATTATATTTTGGAGGTTAAACAGGTTGAAAAAAAAGAAGTTACAAAAATCAGCACTTTCTTTTGCCTTACTCTTTTCTTTAGGTGCCTCTTTTTTCTCACTTACAACAAAGATTCATGCAGATACACAAGAGGTACAAACTGCAGAAAAGAAACCAGTCTCTTTAACGGAGCGTACGTCTTTATTTTTTGAATATCTCCAGCAAGATAAATATTCAGAGGCACTACAATTGACGTCTGCTGCTTTTCAATCCAAATTTACGGCAAACATATTACAAAATTGGTGGACACAAAGTGGAGGAAGTAGGATTACAAGTATGGGAACACCTGTTATACAAGAACGAAACTTGGTCCATCAAACAGTTGAAGTTCCAGGAGCTATCGAAGGAACTACTATTCCATTACTCCTTAAATTCACGCCTGGTGGCAAAGTTGATGAAATTGGCGTAAGGACTGGGCCAGAGAAATCTTATACCATCCCAAATCCTAGCTATGACCGACCTGATTCCTACCAAGAACGTGAAATCCTAATTGGAAATGCTACATACCCGTTACCAGCCACATTAACGGTTCCAAAACATACACCTGGCGAACAAGTACCTATTGTTGTACTTGTTCACGGTTCTGGTCCGCAAGATCGTGACAGTACATTTATGGGAGCTAAAATCTTTAGAGACCTTGCAGCTGGTCTTTCATCAAGCGGTATCGCAGTGTTACGTTACGAGAAACGTTCCTTAGAACACGGTTTTAAAATGACTGCAGAACCTGCTACGTTAGACCGAGATACTACAGATGATGCCATCTATGCAGCAAAATCAGCAGCACAGCAGGAAGGTATTGACCCAGATAACATCTTCATTCTCGGACATAGCCAAGGTGCTGGCACCATGCCACGTATACTAAGCAAAGCACCTTCATCACTTGTAAGAGGAAGTATATTAATGGCACCACCTGCACGCCCTTTTACTGACATGCTCCTTGATCAGTATCAGTACCTTGGGGCACCAAAGGAGTATATTGATGAACTAAAAAAACAATTCGCTTATATTGAGGATCCTACTTTTAATCCAGATCACCCACCAGCCGGTTATAATTATCTTTCTCCACATTTCATGTATGATGTGAGCCGTTGGCATCCAGTTGAGGAAGCGAAATCACGAAAAGAGCCATTACTGATTCTACAAAGCTTACGTGATTATCAAGTAACAGTAAAAGAAGAGTTTACGAGATGGCAAGAAGGTCTTTCAAGTCGCAGTAATGTTCAGTTTAAAGAATATCCGAAATTGAATCACCTCTTCACGGAGGGCGACGGTGAATTAAGTCACCCTAGTGAATACGAAGTCCCTTCAAATATTCCAGCGTATGTCATCCAGGACATCGCTACATGGGTCAATGCGACAAAGAAATAAAAAAAACAACAAAAGCCATCATGCAATTATCATTGCGTGATGGCTTTTGTGATACTAATGATTCCATAAACGTGATACTGACATATCTTTTATTCTCTTTATTGTTTCAACAGAGCAAAAAAGATGCCACCTCTTTTGAAAGAAGGTTCAGATTCTAAAATATATCCAATTTCATCATTTTCTCGGTCGGAAGTATGCTGATTAATTTGGAAACTGCCTGTTGATTTTTTGTAACCATTAAACTATGCCATTTATGGCCGGTTACATCACTTCGATATTAAATAACGTCCCCAACATTCCCTTCTAATGCTTTCAGACTATAAGTCTCATAAGTTGGTACTCTAGAAGACCAGTAAGTGTAGAAGTTTTCAACTACAGTCCAAGTATGAGAGGTTTTAAGTACTACACGATTTCTATTCGCATTAACAGCTTATGAAACGAAATTCGTGCAATCTTCCCCGTCATTCCAATGCTGTAATTGCCAAATCTAGGATTTCGTCCCTTTGCTCATCATACTGCATAACTAGCAGCTGCACTTCCATTTATATAAAAAAATAATACTATGCTTGTTGCGAGAGATAAAAACAAACGTACGTTCCAATGTGATGTACTCGCTAGCAGGAGTCATAATCTAATTTCTACACGTAATGTATTTATTATCTTTTGTGTTTGTTTGCAAGTAAGTACATCCTAGACTTGATATTTTCACAGCTCTTATTGGCTTCACATCTTGCTATCTCTGGTCCATCAGTGCAAGAATACGAGATTTATTTCGATATGTAAGAATGCATATTATTTCTCTTGGATGTTATGATATACTCTCTTTGTGAGCTGATACAATATTTCTTTAGATTGGAAAACTAAAACCTCATTAACCCAAGTTGGGGGCGCCTTATGGCGTCTTTTTTTAGGTTCGACTACTAGTCTTCTAGAACAATTTATTTTTTCTTTATTATTAGATCATTTTATTATCAATCTTTTTTATTAATAAAACTATATTTCAAATCCTGATTATTTAATCGTGTACTTGCATATTAAAAAAATAAATCCCTTTGTTTGTCTTAAACAAATATTCTTCATAACAGCATGCATAATAACCTCCTGGATCTAAGTTAATCCAATAAACTTCTTCTGGTTCTTGTTTGAATACATTTAATAACTGCTCTATTACATATTCCTTCGAAGTCGATCCATTTAAATCATATCCGTGTGGTATTTTCCCAAACCAATAAGACTCCCCATTGGTATATTGGCAAATTAGGAATTCTTTTTTCCATTCTTTCAATTGTATGAGTTCTAATGTGTCATTACTAGTAGCGTGTGTCGCCTTTTTGGCAAGTTCAAAAATATTATCCTTTTTATTTTCTGACATAATACTAAGCCCATAATAATTACTTACATATTCGTCTGCATTTATTGCAGCAAAATCGCTTAAGATTTTATTGATTGTATTCATTTTTTACTCCTTTTAAATGTTGTTTTCAAATAATGTTTGTTCAAAAACCTCTTATCAACTCACATTATATGACTCATCCCTTTTATTTGCGGTTATTTAGATTCTTTCTTGAAAACCAATTTATTGTAATACTACTTTACTATATTCTTTACCTAGTCTCTCAGATGTTTCTACCCATAAGTTACCTGCTTCTGTTATAACCTCTATAGCTTTATTTGAATTTTTAGGGTCTGGTTTCTTTACATAGTCTATTTGATATTGAAAACCAGTACTGTACATCTGCATAGCTCTATCAATATCTTTATGCACCTCTGCGAACTCTTTTGGTACTTTTAACTCTCTAGCTTGTACTGACAAGTCTATTGATTCTTCTGCTAATTTTAAATACTTATACTTGCTATGTAATGGAAGGTCTTCACCTATAAGTAAATTATCCATCTCAGTTACCTTGTCTTCCATCTCTAAAGCTATGTCTGAAAGAGTGTTAATATATTCTTCTATTGAATAGTTACCTACATCTACAGGTTTAACTTTATCTATCTTACTTTTTGATTCTGCCTTACTTTCTTCTAGTGGTTTGCTTTCTGACTTGATGTTTACTTTATCAAAGGAACAAGCACCAAACAATAATAGGATCGGTACAGTAAAACCTATTAGTTTCTTAATCTTCATTTCTCCTACTCCTTGAATGATAGTTTATTGATGCGGAAAACAGGTTACCTATTAACGAGTAACCTATTAATATCATGACTATTTGCGTCTCTCTGCTGTTACTGTATTACCTTTTTTCGTGTCTACAATCTTTAGATAACCATTCTTAAATTCTTCAACTCTGTAGTCTACTGCTACTTCCATGTATTTTGCATCTACCGTCTTACCGTCTTTTACAAACTCTTTTGGTATAAATGTAATTTCCTTCTTACTTCCATTGTAGTGCCATGTTCCTGTCATATGATTGTCTTCGTAAGAAGTCTTTCCTGAATCATCGTACATCGTGTATGTACCATCTTCTCTCAAGTTTAATCCTGTGTGGAATACAGATTCCCTGTAATTACCCCATTCTCCGAATAACTCTTTACCGTCTGATGCTATTTGTATGGAATCATTAGACTGAGAAGTTGTAGAACTATTAGATTTGTTTGGAAAAGGGTTAACTTTATCTTTTATAGCACCTTGAATTGGCTCAGAACCAGTCTTCCAGAGTTCAGTACCTTGTCTGATTAACTCTTTAAACTCTTTCGACTTCTCTTCATACTTAACTAAATCTTTTGAATCTGACTTGATTATCTCAGCTTGTAGCTTGTATGCTTTACTGTAACAATCTACTGCTTTTACAAGGTCTTTGTGAGTATCTTGATACTCTTTGGGTGGTTCTACCTTGTCAAATTTAACAATAACCTTCTGTAACTCAGCTTCTTCTTTTAGAAACTCTTTCTGAATTGCCTTAATATCTTTAGAAGTGTTTACAGCTACCTCAGTTATCTTTATAACCTGCTTCATTAACTCAGATGATAACTCTGACATATGAGCTGGATACTTCTCTTTAGTTAACTTCTCCTTAGTCTCTACTTTAGATTCAACTTTTTCTTTCGGCTTTGCTTCTGTTTTATCAGTTCCACAACCTATTAACAACATAAATGGTACTGCTAATGTGACTAGTTTCTTTGCTTTCATTATGTATGCTCCCCTTAGGAATTATTGTAATTAATTAACATATTTTACCGTAACATAAATTATATAAATAAGATATGAAGTTTTCTCATCCTTAAGAAAAATTTCAAATGTTTTAACAATATGAAGACATGTATTACGGTTGTAGAAAATCCCACTCCTTATGCTTTTTGAAAAAATCCCCTAGAACTAATAATTTATCCAAAAAATCTCAACTTCTATATTTCCTTATTTAAAGGAGATCATTGAATTAGATGGGGATTTTCTGTACCTGATCGTGCAGAATATGTATATCAAGAAGAGCATAAGAATTATGAATACAATGGATCATGCTTTTTGAACGGTTTACCATTTGAATATGGTTTACTGGATGGAACACTGAAGGTAGACAGCGAGATGATTAAATATAAAAAGGATGATAGAGTTTTAGTACAAGGCAGGAATGCCATTTAAATGTACGAAGAAGGAAAAACTCAATAGGACCAGTTTGCGAATGTACATAATTTCTTTTCAGCTGCTGTCAGGAAAATAAAAGAAATTCCCTTTAAAATAAATAAGATTAAATAAAATTCAGTTCATGTATTATTATAAAAGTATATGAATCTAGAAATTAATACTAATAGGTTCACTTACAAAAGATTTGTGTTTTTTTATTAATAATAAAACATGATAGCATGACGGATTTCCACGAAATTGAGGTACTCCTTATAATTGTTCGTTACTAAAATATCCAAAACGTTTGTCATTTTCTTCTTCCAGCTCTGTATTTTTTGCTTTTTCATTGCTTTGTTTAAGGGAAGCTATCATAACGCTACAACAATCTAAAAATAGTAAAGTTGAAAATGGAACTAGTATTATTTCACATAAGATAAAGCACTAAAAAAAACTGTGCACAAAAACTTGTATGGTAATAAGTTTTTGGCACAGCTCTATTATTTGATCCCTTTCATAAGTACCTGAATCTTTGGAGCCATAAAATATAAAATAACACTGAAAACAATTGATAAACCGCCAATTGCGCCAAAATAAATAATCTCTGTTTCAGGATTATATAATCGAACAAGCTGCGCATTGATAGCTTGTGCAGATGCACTGGTTAAGAACCATAGACTCATTGTTTGAGCAGAGAACGCTGCTGGAGCTAGTTTTGTAGTAATAGATAAACCTACAGGTGATAAACAAAGTTCCCCGATTACGACTAGAAGGAAACTAATGACTAACCAAATTGGGCTAACAAGAGATTCGGTACCATGGATATATGCAGGAATAATCATCACTAAGAATGATAAACCAGCAAATAATAAACCGATAGCAAATTTATTTGCTGTACTTGGTTGGCGTGAATTCAGCTTTACCCAAAGCCAAGCAAATACTGGTGCTAGTAAAACAATATAAATAGGGTTTAAAGATTGGAACCATGAAGATTGAACCTCCAATCCTGCAAAGTTTAACTGCGTACGTTGATCAGCATAACTAGCTAAGATGATTGCTCCCTGCTCTTGAATCGCCCAAAACATTGTAGCAGCGATAAATAGTGGTATGTAAGCAATCAAGCGAGATTTTTCAACTTTTGTCGTCTTTGGACTACGGTACATAAAGACAAAATAGCCTGTTGGAATTAGAATACCTAAGATACTTACAAGTAAAGTAAATCGATCAATCGTTAAAATACCTGTTGGAATTGTTAACACACAAACTAGTGCAATTGCGATAATACCAATGCTAAACTGTATAAGGACCTTTTTTCTTTCCTTGTCTGTTAAAGGATTTGGTACTTGCGCTCCTGCTAATCCTAGATTTTTCTTTTTCGTAAGAACATACAGAATTAATCCAAATAGCATACCAATTGCTGCCACACCAAAACCTAAGTGGAAGTTATACTTTTGACCGAGTGTTCCAATCACAAACGGAGATAATAGTGCTCCTAAATTAATACCCATATAGAAAATACTGAAACCTGAATCACGACGAGTATCTGTTTCACTATATAAATCACCAACAATACTAGATACATTCGGTTTTAATAACCCTGTTCCAAGTACTAAAAATACCATTGAGATAAATAATGTACTAACCGTTCCTGGTAGAGCTAAGATGAGATGACCAATCATTATTAAAACGCCACCCCAAAATATTGTTCTACTTGAACCTAATAGGCGGTCAGCAATCCACCCACCAATAATGCCAGACATGTAAACTAACGAACCATAGATAGCCATAATGGATGCAGCTGTGGCGTAATCCATCCCTAAGCCACCTTTAGAAATGGAATAGTACATATAGTAAAGTAATATTGCTCTCATTCCATAGTAAGAAAATCGCTCCCAAAATTCTGTAAAGAATAGGGTAAATAGCCCTTTTGGATGTCCAAAGAAACCATTTTGTGGAACGGTGCGAATGATATCGCTTTTGTTAAGCTTCTCCATACAAATACACTCCTAATATATAAATATAATAATTCATTGTTAAGTATATACCAAAAAATAGAAAATTTAAATAAATTTTTATTTGTGTAATAATTAGATTTTTAAGAAAAAACTAATTTATGTGTTGTTTTCGATGATAATTTTATGTAAATTATATAATATATATATAATAATTCTGATAGTGATATTGTACAAATATAAATACAAATATAGGAGGATTTATATATTGGCAATAAAAGCAGTTACGATAGAAGAAATTTATCAAGAAATATTGGATGGCAAAAGGAAACGATTCCCTCCAAATACTTGGAAAGAAGATTTGGATAATAAACTCGCCCGCAGAGTAATCACATATTTATTACACAGTATCTTAAAATGGGATAAGGAAGACATCAGAAAAAAATGGAACACTCAATTACTTGTAAAGTATAAATTACGAGGATTACTCAAACATAGATACGAAAATAGCCCTTTTAAAGCAATAAATGATTTATACCCAAGTGAGTTTAAAGAATGGGAGTTTGGTATGACTCCTTTAAATTTTTGGACGAAAGAAAAGGCATTAACGATTTTGAGATGGATGATTGAAGAAAAAAAAGGTTTATCGAACGAAAAGCTCTTACGCGTATACGGCAAAAAATGGTTGGAGAAAAACAAACTTAGTGCCCCTCTGGCTATGTACTGGAATAGTAGTCCGTTTGCAATGATTAACGATTTGTACCCTAGTCGTTTTAAAGAATGGGAATTTCTCATGACGCCCAATAACTTCTGGACAAAAGAAAAAGCATTAGAAGCATTGAAATGGACCATTGAAGAAAAAGAAAAATTAACGCCCGAACAAATACTGGATGTTTACAGTATAAAGTGGCTAAAGACTCACAGATTAGCGTCTCCATGTCAATTAATGTGGGGAAATAGTCCATTTAAAATGATAAACGAATTATATCCAGGTCGCTTTAAAGAATGGGAATTTAAAGTTACACCAGTTGGCTTTTGGTCCAAATGTAAAGCACTAGAAGCATTAAGATGGACCATTGAAGAGAAAGAAAAACTGGATGAAAAACAGCTATTAAACGTATTTAATCAACGATGGCTCATAAAACAAAAATTACGGACACCCTTACAACGCTATTGGAAAGGAAGCCCCTACGGGATGCTTATTGCTTTATATCCAAATCGTTTTTCTAAAGGTATGTTAAAAGGGTATTGTAATAATTAAAGTGGAAATGTAAGTATGCAGAGACGCCCTTTGGTGTCTCTTTTTGAAATCCTATGTAAGTACATTCTTATGTGCCTATCGCTTTATTTATCGAAGAAAGTGAACCTGTTATATTATTTCCCAATCCATCTCTTCAAAGCCATACCAAGAAACCCAGCGCCCATCCCTATCATCCACCCAGTTTTGGCGCCCCCAAACATAGATCCCACTCCCGCGCCAAGAAACGTACAGCCCACGAATACTATCCCCCGATGCCCCAGTTCGGTCATTCCATGCTTCATCCCCACCCTTTCTTTACAACATATACTATATGCAAGCTAAAATTTCTAGCTTATGAACTGTTCATTTTCTTGACTATAACTATATGTTTCATATCCATTACTTACAGGTCCAAATGTCATTTTTACATCAATTCGTTACTTAACTTCATTGGTTACTTTTTTTCATCTTATAGAAGATTATTTCTCAACACATAACACATAGAATTATATTACCAGTAATGGTAATATAAGGGTACCTTCAATTGTTAACTGTTGTTCCCTTTTTGAAAGTCCTGTCAAAAGACAGGACTTTTTAAATTTACTTCCTACTAATTTGGCTTTTTCGTTAATATCCTTTTACCTTGTATTTATTTGTTTTGTTATCTTTCCTTAACAACAAATAAGACGTCGCCAAAATCAAGGCAGCGCCTACTATAATTCCTATACACTTAATCAAAATCATTTATCCTCAAATTATTAATTACTTTGCTTCAATACCCATCCATTCTCTTTACGAAAAGTATCTTTTCCATTCATGAAGTCAGCTGTATTACCAGGAATGCTATATTTCTTATTCTTTTTCTTAGACTTCTTCTTCAGCCTTTTCTCTTCTTGGATAGCTTGCAAATCCGCCTTCCATTGTTTCAACAAATCCTTTTCACGTCGCATCGAATTTGTACCCCTTGGTTTAAAATGTGAACCAGATAATTAGATTCTACCTATTCATATAGATATCCTCTAATCCAATGTACTAAGTTATGTTTTTCTTTTTAAATAGACCAACAATATATTAAAATATTCTATATATCCAAGGAGGTTTGTCATGC
>NZ_WEII01000106.1:0-12945 GCF_009183805.1 Bacillus sp. B2-WWTP-C-10-Post-4
GATATATTGCATATTGTATTCAATTTGTATTTTTAGAAAGGAGAATTTTAGATCATATGGATTCAAATCGATTAAAAGGAATTATAATGGTCATAATCGGTGCTTGTTTATGGGGCTTGTCTGGTACAGCTGCACAACAACTTTTTCAATATGACAATGTTTCAACCGAATGGTTAGTTACGATCCGTTTACTTATATCTGGAATTATTTTGCTCATTATTTCCTCATTCGGAACGAGAAAAAAAGAGATATTTGGCATTTGGAAACAAAAATCTGATGCTATTAAAATGATTTTGTTTGGTCTATTCGGTATGCTTGCTGTACAGTATACGTATTTCGCTTCAATTAAAGAAGGAAATGCTGCCGTGGCAACATTATTACAATATTTAGCTCCTATATTCATCACTGTATACTTACTTTTCAAATGGAACGTTCGTCCATCAAAAATTGATTTCATTTCAATTACCCTTTCATTAGTAGGCACTTTTCTCTTACTAACAAACGGGTCTGTTCATAATTTGGCTGTTTCTACACCAGCTATTATTTGGGGTGTTTTATCTGGATTATCTCTCGCTTTTTATAGTTTATATTCAAAGGAATTGTTAGAAAAATGTTCTTCCTCCGTTATCGTTGGATGGGGCATGATTATTGGGAGTATTGGTGTAACGATTGTACACTTTATTTCTACAAACGAATTCATTTTATTATCAACTATGAAATATGTAAAACTAAGTACCCTACCGCTCATTACATTTGTCGTCATTTTCGGGACACTTATTGCCTTTTATTTATACTTAGACAGCATAAGATACCTGACTCCGAAAGAAACAACATTATTTGGTTGCACAGAACCACTCGCAGCTATTATTTCTTCTGTACTTATATTACACGTGCCATTTCAATCTTTTCAGTTATTAGGCGCTTTTTGTGTCATTGTAATGGTGCTCATCTTAAGCCAAAAGCCGGATGAAGGGAAACAAAAATTAAAGCTTGTTCATGCAAAAAAGGAAAATATACATTGAAAGGATTGAATTCACTATGCCTGTCCCTCAAAATTATAAAAAACCAGGAAGAATTTCAGCAAAATCACTCGTTTTAAATCAACTACAAAATTGGATTATTGAAGGTGTACTGAAGCCCAATGAAAAAATTAATGATGGGGAATTGGCTGAGGCACTAGGAGTAAGCAGAACACCTGTAAGAGAAGCACTTCAAATATTAGAGCTTTCTGGATTAGTGGAAATGGTACCAGGGCAAAAAACGAAAATTGCTCCTATTAAGTTAGACGACGTATCTATCATTTATGAAACGATGGCTGGTCTTCACTCTATTATAGGAAAGCAAGCTCTTCAAAACATTACAGACGCTGATATTCAACTACTTTCTGAAATAAATGATCATTTTCAGCACTCTATAGAGAAAAAAAACGCAAAACAAGCTTTAGAATTAGATATACAATTCCACAATACAATTTCTTCTATTGCTAAAAATCAATATATTGAACCCTTTCTAGAAAATATGCAACTTCACGTTTTACGTCTTGAATATTTGTTTTTCCAAAACTTTGTTCCAGCAAGTCAATCTATTGAAGAACATCACTCTATCATTCAAGCATTACAGAAGCAGGACGAAAAACAAATGGAACAAATAATGACCCAAAACTGGCTCCGCCCCATGAAAGAAATACAAAAAATAATTTCTACGAAATAAAAAGAGAGCTGGTTACACAAAATCGTAACCAGCTCTCCTTTTACTAATCTATATAGCTATGCCTGGATATTCGCATAATCTTCCATATCTTCGTACTCTTTTTCCAATTCCTCTAAAGACAGCTCGTATAATTGTCGGTCGCGAATCTTAAACACACCTGCTCCAATTAACTCATCAATTAAATGCCTCTTACGATTTTCAACAGCAAAACGGAGTTGACTACTCATCTTTTAAAAAACTCCTTTCTACGATCATTGAAAATGATAATCTCTATCAATTACCACTTTTGATTATAAAAGATGACTCTTTATAAGTAAAGTAATTTCATGAAATATTTACCTTGCAAAGTACTTGTGGCCACATTATATATATGTATGCCGTGCGAAAAATGTTATGACACTTTTTCTTATCCTTTTTCTTTCATACTTTGCAAGTTGTCTCATCATGATTAAATTCACCATCTATTTCTACTTGAATGGTGACATGTTCTACATGAAATTTCTCCTTTAATACATACGTAGCCTCTTTTAATACACTTTGCGTTTCATTCCCTTTAATAATAAGATGACATGTTAATACTTGAAAATCTGATGTGACAGACCATATGTGCAAATCATGAACTTCTTTGACAATCGGAATATTTAATAACGTACTTTTTACCTCTTCAACATTTATGTGCTGTGGTGCACCTTCCATTAATATATGAACCGTATCACGTGTTACACGCCATCCACTAATAATGACTAAAATAGACACAAGAATACTAGCAATCGCATCTGCAGCAGTCCATCCGAAAAATTTAATAAGTAACGCAGCAATAATCGCTCCGACGGAACCCAATAGATCGCCTAGTACGTGCAGGAAAGCACTTCTTAAATTCAAATTACCTTTCACATCTCCGCCTCTCATTAATATCCAAGCTGATAAAATATTAATAAGCAGACCCAGGACTGCAATAATGAGCATCCCATTACTAGCAATCTCAACTGGTTCTTTAAAACGACGGATTGCTTCAATAAAAATGTATACCGAAATGACAATAAGAACGACACCGTTACATAATGCTGCTAACATTTCGACTCGCTTATACCCGTATGTTTTCGCAGTTGTTGCTGTTTTTTCTCCGAGTTTAAACGCAAGTAAACTTAAAGCTAAAGATACTGCATCACTTAGCATATGCCCCGCGTCAGATAGTAGTGCTAAGCTATTTGTTACAAATCCACCAACAACTTCTGCAATCATAAAACTTGTTGTTAGTAGGAAGGCAATTAGTAACGCCTTTTTATTTTTTGAATGACCATGATCATGCGAATGTCCCATACTTATACTCCTTTAAGTACAATATCTGTATGTTAGTATGAAACAAACTCCCCATCTTTATCCCGAATTGACTGATTGTAAACGCCCGCTTCCTCTGTATACACACTTCGCTATTTTTTAAACAATCCCTTTTTCTCAAATAAAACAAGACTACTTCTTTTTTATTTTCATATTGTTTACTAATGAAAGAATTTTTAAGGAGGTTACTTAAATGAAACGTTTATTTCTCTGTATGGAACGTGAACTTGTTGTAGTGAAAGAACACAATGATAACTATGAAACGACTTATCACTTACAAAATATGCAACCTACCTGTATCGCTGTTGATCCATTTCAAAAGAATCGTGTATATTGCGGAACATTTGGACGAGGTCTATGGTTAAGTGACGATAGTGGGGATTCATGGCGACCAATTGGAGATTCTTATCGTTACTTTGATTTCCCTAAAGAAGATGGTATTTTGCACTCCTCTATCACTTCCATAACAATAAGCTCAAATGAACAAGTTAACGGATATGGGGTCGTTTATGTCGGCACAGAACCGAGCGCTTTATTTCGCTCTGAAAATGGTGGTGAAACGTGGACTGAACTTAAAAATATGAAATCATTATTATCTTCTTATACATTGGCTTTCCCGCCTAGACCTTTTACCCATCACGTACGCTGGATTACAGTTGATCCAAACAACCCTAATACAATACACGTTTCAATCGAAGCTGGTGCTGTTATTCAAAGTAATGATAAAGGGCATACATGGATTGATAAAAAATTCGGTGCTCCTATCGATGCTCATCAATTACTTATGCACCCTGAAGCACCAAATCGCCTTTATGCATCATGTGGTGACGGATTTATGGGCGGACCTGATCGTGCTTATCTTGAGAGTTATAACAATGGAAACAGCTGGATCTCATGTAGTGCAGGACTTGAACATCATTATTTATACAGCATGGCTATCGATCCAGCTGATTGTGATACGATTCTCGTTTCTGCTGCGCCAAGTGCTGATCTCGCTCATCATCGTATCCCTTATGAATCTTATATTTATCGAAAAACGAAAGATACTCCGTTCCAGCAAGTACAACAAGGACTACCATCTGCAATCGGTACAGTCATTTCGATGTTTGCTACAAACGAAGCCGAACCACATACGTTTTACACGTTAAATAACAATGGCGTCTTTCAATCCAATGATAGCGGCGAATCGTGGGAACAACTAAACATTCCGTGGAAAGATGAGTATAAAACGCAGCATCCGCATGCACTATTCGTCACTAGTTCTTAACGAAAAAAGACTGCCTAAATGATTTTAGGCAGTCTCTCTTTTATTTCTTTAAATCAATGACAATATCATCTAACACAATATCTTTGCTCTTCGCTTCTTTTTTCGGCACTTCTATTTTCTTCTCTTTCCCATTCACATACTCTACTCCACCATGATTTTCAGGTGTATGTACTCGCAAGTGCACGCGAGGTGTAACGATAAGCTTTGTTGCATTTTCGTTTAGTTTTTGGAAGGTGGCACTCCAACTACTTTTATGTGGCTCTGCTACTGTACTACTTCCGCCATTTCCTTCACCCGAATAAATATTCCCTAAATCATCCTTAACCGTCAATTCAACATCTACACTATCCCATTCTTTCCTCGCGCCCTTAGAAACCTCTTGATTGTAATAAAGAATAAATGAAACTGGCGATATTGCGACCTTTTCCATATTTGCTTTTATACCTTCTTTTTCTGAACTCCCACCAATTGTTCTCTCTTTACTATCCACTGATTTTACAGTTAACGCGAAATTCCAATTACCTTGTATTGATTTTTTCCTATCTGGCATCTCTATTCTCTCTATATTCCATCTAAAGTTTACTTTGTCCTTTTTATTGCTATCATGATGCGTCGTTGTTACCATACCTACATACTTTTTTTCAGTAACTTTAGTCATTTTACCACTGCCTGAACTACCATGAGCGTCCATTATATCCAATCCACCTAATATGATAGGATCCTCCCCTAAGTCCTGCTCACTTTCCAGTGAATACGTTATAGATAATGTTCTGCCATCAGAAATTACATCATTAATTGTAACCTTAACCCCATTACTCTCTTTTGTCATATTCAACTCAGTCGAAAATTCCTTATAATTTTCATATAACCCCGTTCTACCATTATCTAAAAATCGGAATATGTCACCTACAATTGGCAATCCCCCGGCATATGTAGGAAAACCGATACCAAGAGTTGCAACCGATAACCCTACTAAAATTGATGCAGCAGCGACAGCTTTTTTCCAACTTTTCATCTTTTTCTTCGTAAGTATCGATTGTTTTACATTTCGTTTTACTTTTTCCTTTTCAATTTCAGAAGCCTCAATTTCTTCTAGTTCTTTTTCATCTATATCAATATCATTTAATAGTTCATAAATGTCTTTCATATTGCACTACCTCCAAAACTAATATTCGTAGCATTTTGTTGTAGTTTCTTTTTCCCCCGGTACACTCGATTATCAATTGCTGCCCGAGTTAATCCTAACTTGTCACCTATTTCCTCTGTCTTCATACCAAGTAAATATTTCATAATGAACACCTTTTGATCTAGCGGTTCTAATTGATTAATGAGCTTCAATAATTCTTCCCTATCTTCCATAACGATTAATTCGTCTTCTGCTGATTTTTCTGTACTGATATGAAACTCATCTGAAATGATTTCTACTGTTTTAGTCGATTTCCGGTAATAATCAATTGCTTTAAACTTCGCAATCGCTGCAATCCACTTTTTAAAATCACTCGGCTCTCCATGGAATTTATTTGCGTTATTCCAAATGGAAAGAAATATATCGTTTATACATTCCTCTATGAGTCCATCATTTTGAATGGGAAGTAGAACTTTATGCGTGATCCCCTTTATGAGTGGTAAGTATGTATCGACAACGAATTCTAACGCGTCTTCTTTTTGCCGCTGTAATCTTTTTATAAAATTTTTCTCATTTGATTTCATGTAGCGATTCCCCTTATTGTTTTGTAAAAGCTTTTACACCCTATATAACGTCTGAGAAAATTTTTTCTCTCATCTTTTTTATTTTTTGTATGTAATGGAATACTTTCCCTTAGCCATTTTCTCACATAACTATGCATTCAAAGAAAACTTTCTCAAGTCTGTAATTTAATTCATGTAGTACACTATTTATATAGTCACTATTTAATTTAGTGTACATTTTATTTCATTAATCTATTTTAAAAATTAGGAGATGAGATGTGTATGTGTGGAATTACAGGTTGGGTAGATTGGAAAGAAGACCTTTCAAATCAACATGTTATTTTAAAAAAGATGGCAAATAGTATTGAGCATCGTGGTCCGGATGCTGAAGGATTTTGGTTTTCACCTCATGCGGCCTTTGCACACCGGCGTTTAATTGTAATTGATCCAGAAGGCGGGACACAGCCTAAGACATTTCGTGCTGGTGATTATACGTATGCTCTTACTTATAATGGAGAAATTTATAATTTCCGTGAACTGAGAGAGCAGCTTCAAAAATGTGGGCATGCATTTGAAACCCATTCAGATACAGAAGTATTACTACATGCTTATTTAGAATGGAAAGAAGACTGCGTACGACATTTAAACGGAATTTTCGCTTTTGCCTTATGGGATGACCAGAAGCAACAATTGTTTTTAGCACGAGATCATTTAGGTGTAAAACCACTCTTTTTTACAGAAAGAAATGGCAGTATTATTTTCGGCTCTGAAATTAAAGCATTATTAGCGCATCCATCTGTCCCTGCTGAAATTGATGCGGATGGAATAAATGAAATATTTGGATTAGGCTTATTTCGCACCCCAGGATGTGGCGTCTTTAAACATATTCAAGAAGTACGTGCTGGACATTCTATAACATTTACACGTCATAAAAAAGTAGTTACGAAGTATTGGAATTTAGAAAGTAAGTTCCATACAGACTCTATAGAAGATACATCTTCGCATATTTTATCTATTTTACAAGATACAGTAAAAAGACAATTAATTGCCGATGTTCCTCTCGTTTGTATGTTATCAGGCGGATTAGACTCTAGCGGTATTACTGCACTTGCGGGTAAAGAATTTGCTGCTGAAAATAAAACACTTCATACGTATTCTGTTGACTTTGTAAATAGCGCAAAAGATTTCGAACTAACATTTGCTCGCACTGGTTTAGACGCTCCTTGGGTAAAACGCGTTTCTGAACATGTCGGGACAGCGCATCATGATATTATTGTGAATGCTGAAGAATTAGCAAATCACTTATTCGTTCCCCTTCATGCAAAAGATTTACCGAGTGCTGGTGAAATGGAAACTTCACTATATTTACTATTTTGCGAAATGAAAAAAGATGCGACCGTAGCTTTATCCGGCGAATCGGCTGATGAAGTATTCGGTGGATATCCTTGGTTTCATCAAGAAGAACTACTATATGTAGATAAGTTTCCTTGGCTAACAAATTGGAAAAATACATCTCCTCTTCTACTAAATGAAGTAAGTAACCAATGTAATCTAGAAGACTATATTGATACACGATTCCAAGAAGCGATACTTGAAGTACCTACTCTTGAAGGCGAAAGTAAAAAATCCGCGAAACAACGTCAAATGTTTTATTTATTTTTAACAAGATTCCTTCCTTTCTTACTTGACCGTAAAGATCGTATGAGTATGGCTGTTGGATTTGAAGTTCGTGTACCGTTTTGCGATTATAGATTAGTTGAATATTTATGGAATGTTCCTTTCAACATAAAAAGTATTGATAATATTGAAAAAGGCATTTTACGTAGAGCACTACAACCAGCTTTACCTGACGATGTACGCAATAGAAGAAAAAGCGCTTATCCAACTTCACAAGATCCACACTACTTACAAACAATCCGTAATTTAACACTTGATATGTGTAACAATAAAAACAATCCTATTTTCTCACTTATTAACCATTCCATCTTACTTTCAATTGCTGATCAAAGTAATAAAGTGTTTAACAATTTTGAAGCAAGAAGTGCCATGGAGTATATGCTACAAGTAAATGAATGGTTGAAAACATATCACATCCATATTGCTTAACAAAAAGGAGTTCAAGGATAAAAACCTTGAACTCCTTTTATATTAATTAGCACATTGTTTATTATCAGTATCAATAGACCATCCAATAATCGTGGCACAGTCTCTACCTTTCCACTGCAGTACATTTGTTAATACGGGCTCAATCTGCAAGCTATTTCCGTCGTGTAATATTTCTACTAAAGATTGATCATCATCAAACCTTCGTTTGTCACACTCTAAAATACCGTCCGTTGCCATTACAATGTGATTCATTCCTTTTTCTAATCCTCTTACACCTGACGTAAAGCAAGGTGTATTTGCTGCAAAAATATTTTTCCTGCCAATATATTCGTAATTTTTCCGTTTATTTAATCGTCCTTTTCCATTTTTCGTTTTCTCAGAATGGAATAAATACGCGAAACAATCACCAACTGATAACCAATATAAAAATTCGCCTTTTCGTAAACAAATTAAGCAAGCGAGTTCCTCATCATCTTGATCACACTTTTTAATAAATAACTCATCTGTAAATAACGCTAATAAGTACATATGTGTATGATGAAAAGCTAAATGTATTGGATAGGAAAATAACTCTTTTAATTTCTCTTTTCTTTCTGAAATCGCTTCTATTATATAATCAATATTTTTTGTTTTGTGGTGTGTATCAAAAATCATAACAAATTCAAATTGTAATTCAGGGTCCCACCAAGCAAGTACCGCATCTCCTCGTTCATATGCATCACTTTCTTGATTTCCCCCATATACGCCGACTGAAAGAGGACCACATTTTTCAACATGTATTTCATCTACATACATCTGTTCATGACTCATCCATTTGAATGTATTCACAACTATCATCCTCTCTCTTGCTAAATGTATACCTTTACACATAGATTACCTTATATTTCAATAAAAATAAACTTTTTCAACATTTTTTATCCAAATAAAAGGATTTTATTTCTAAAACAACGAATATATCTTATTATACGATATAAAAAAGGGGATTTATTATTATGAACAACATTAATCAACATTGGGAGAGCATTTATTATCACTTACGATACGAATACGAGGACAATCTTTCCCACCAAGCAATTCGTATTTTACAAATCGTTTCTCGTGAGAAAGATATAACAATTGGAAAAGTCGCTACTGAGCTTAGCCTTTCTCATAACACAGCATCTGAACATATAAAGCGCCTTATTCAAAAGGGGTTCATCGTTAAAGAGAGAAATAAAAAAGATGAAAGAGTGGTAAACCTTACATTAACAATTGAAGGAATTGAAGTATTAGAAAAACATACTTTACTAGATAAAGAAAAGATAAAAATATTAGAATCACAGTTATCAAAAGAAGAACAACAATTAATTGAAAAAGCATTTTCGTTATTAGCGAAGGAGGCAAAATATGCATTTCCTCGTTAAAGTAATCGTTTCGGCACTTATTATCGGCGTTATCACTGAAGTCGCTAAACACTACAGTACGATAGGTGGCTTTATTGCTGCCCTTCCTCTCGTGAGTTTACTTAGTCTATTTTGGATTTCATTTGAAGGCGGGAATAAACAAGAATTGAGTCAATTTGCTTTAGGGGTATTATATGGATTCCCCGCATCAGCACTACTATTATTTATTGTCTATATTGGTTTAAAAAATTCATTTACACTTAGTACATCTGTCCTACTCGGTATAGGTGTTTGGTGTATCGTTTTTGCTTGTCAAAAATTATTTCAAGCTTAGGAGGAATTAACATTCATAAATTTGTAGAAATAATGGGGCAAAATATAGAAGTACATGTAAAAGGAGGTGGTAAACAAACTGTAGTCATTCAAACCGGAATGAGTTGCTCATTTTATGATTGGCTTCCTATTATAAAAAAGCTTTCACAGCACTTTACAGTCGTTTCATACCATCGCCCAGGTTACGGGAAAAGTGAGCTAGGAAATCAACCACGTACAATAAGGCAAGTTACAAAAGAGCTGCATATGTTACTAAACAAACTAGCTATTCAAGAGCCATTTATTCTAATCGGTCATTCCTATGGAGGATTATGTGCACAACATTTTGCGATGTTACATGAAGATAAGCTGCAAGCACTTATTTTAGTTGATTCTACTTCGATGAACTTACACCGTTTAGATGAACTTCATTTACCAATTTCTGATCAAACTGACTCGGATGATATGTGGCTTGAAAAATATAATACATACTCCAAAATGGATGTAGACACACTTTATAATGAACTAAAACCTATTCTCACCGATCAATCAAAACAGCAAATTGGATTCTCTACCTCGCCTTCATTATATAAAGCGACAGCTTCTGAACTATCGGAGTGGAAAAACTGTGCTCTCTCACTAAAAGAGCTATGTAAAACATTAGAAATACCATTAATCGTTATCGGTAGAGATCCTCAATATTCTATTACTCAATTGACTAATGGTGGCATGCCAAAAGAGGAAGCAACACAACTTGAAGCAATGTGGCAAGAACTGATCCATGAACAATTACAACTCTCAATACATAGCCAATATATACTTGCCGAACATGCTGGTCACGGAATCGAAATTGATCGGCCTGATATTATTATTGGGGCTGTTCAATCTCTATAAATAAAAAAAGGAAGCAACTAAAGTTGCTTCCTTACTTATCTATTCATAATCTTCTTCATCATCGATTTCTTCGTAATAAGCATTCCCATTACTTACATAAATAGGGCCATTCGCAACATCAATACGTAATACCCATGCCCATGGCACAGCTAAACGCTTATGTATTGCTCGCCAAAAGCTCATTGATTTTCTTTCGTACTCCTGGAACTCCTGAAGTAACTCTTTATAGGAGGAACCGTCTAACTGAATATTTGCTTCTAGCAAACGAGAATGGGCATAGTACTGCAGCTCTAGTTCAGCAGCAATTTCCATTTCTTCTTCTGTTGCCATACCAATAATTGTTCCATCTGCTGGTGCAATTTCATATACGTTGTGAACTTCAATAAGCCCTTCTTTCTCTTTCTCAAACATGTAAACAGCCTCCTTTAACATATAATTTTTATGTTACAAAGTCATACTTCTACAATAACTTCTCTCTTTCCTCTTTTTTTGATAAACTTTTACAAAATATTTAACCGATGACCTGTTTTCTCTATTCTTTCAGCAGAAATGAAACGATTTTTATCAAAATTTAATTTATACACATCAGGCATATGAAGTGTTTTCCAAAACTCCAAATCATATTTCGAATTAAAATAATTCATTAGTAATACCATAATATTTCCATGCGTACCTATTACAATATTCTTACCTTCATATTTTTTTAATATATTTTGTATACATATTACAGCGCGCTTTTGTGCTACAGTATTCGATTCTCCGCCTTCGTATGCAAAACTCCAATCTTTCCACACATTCTGCATAGCATCATTAAAATTTGATACTGGCTCTGTGCTCAATAATCTTTCACGCAAATCTTCTTCAGTTTGTATTGATAATTTATATGTATTCGCAATTCCTTGTACAGTTTGGATTGCTCTTTTGTAAGGACTAGAAATAACAACATCAATATGTTTATCTTTTAATAAATGCGTTACATTTTCTGCATCACAGTGCCCTTTTTCAGATAAAGGTCGTTCCCGTTCTTCTTTTGTATATGTAGAATGGGCATGGCGAACGAAATATATTGTTGTCATTTTTTAACCTCCTTTCTTATTTTCCATCTATATTCAATAATAATATTGGAAAATCCTGTATTACAAAAGAGCACTTTTCATAATCGCCCCTTTGTTTACATAATAAAATTATTTCATTATAATTTATTTCTGAATTCCTCACTTATGACAATATCTCGAATAAAGTAATCCATATTACTTAAAAGTTTTTCAAATGCTTTTTCACTCAAATTGTTCATCATAAAGACAATCTCAATCTTATTCCCTTTTTTATCAGTACCATAGAAACTATTTGTTAATACAAATGCCGTAGAACCACCTTTCTGTCCAGCAAATTCGAATATACCCTCTCCTACGGTTCCTTTAAATATATTCTCAACCTCACCTTGCATTTGTGGTGTAAAATAATTTCTGCTATTTATCTTTTCCAATAAACTCATGTAATCCTTCGCATTTGCACCTATAAACCGATCTGACCAAATACGCTGAAAATCCATATCGGCTTTTAACGATATCTCGCGTTTTGTCCATTCTTTCTCGTCTTTCATCCATTCATGTATTTGCCATACATGCTTAACATATTCATCATTAGACATATTACGTAGCTTGTCCAATGCTTTATTTTGAGGAATATGCAGTTCTTTTTCAACATAGCCCCTCATATATAATGCCCCTGTATACGTTGGATAAAATTCATCGTGACTATTTAAGCCTAACTCTTTCAAACTTTCATTTATCCGCGCTGCTCCAAGCTTGTCCAATAAATATGATGCATTCGCATTCGAACTATAATGGATCATTCCTTTCACTACTTCTTCTAAAGAAGTTTGACCACCCTTCACTAACTCTTTATCTTTTACATCATCTAGCCATGCAGGGTGTGCACCACCATCAGTATTTTTCACATAGTATTTTTCTAATTCTTTCAATGAAATTTTCTCGTCTTTTCTTATTTTCCCTTCAGCTACTTGCTTAGCATATTCAATTGCTATAACGATTTTCGACATACTTGCTAGCGGTAATTTTTCTTTTTCATTTATTGATGTCAATGTTTCACCATTTCTTTTAACAATTAAAGAAGTTGTTTTATCATCCTTATGTTCTTTTATGTAATTTAGCACATAATTAGAGTCTTCTTTGGAATTGACATATTCCTTCACTGAAAAGAAAGCTATACAGCCTACTATAGTAA
>NZ_WEII01000107.1:0-12787 GCF_009183805.1 Bacillus sp. B2-WWTP-C-10-Post-4
ATCTATTTGAATTCTATGTTTTTTAAGGGGGATTTTAAATTTATAATAAAATATAATTTCATTTTCTATAAAAGATTTTTTTATGAATGGAATTGAAAGTCAGTTGACAAATATTAAATTCTGGTTTAAATTTTGAAGTAATTCAATAAACTTTGTTAGGTGAGGCTCCTGTATAGAGAAACGCTGCTGCCCAAAAATGTCGAGAGACGCCAATGGGTCAACAGGAACGGTCGGATTAAGGCCCTTCTTAATGTAGCTGGTTATAAAAACCTATGCTATACAGTGCTAAAACTCAACGAGGGAGTGGTATACGATTTGATAGAAAGGCACCTCTGTGATTTCGGCAGAGCTGTCTTAATAATCATTTATTTGTATTGTGAAAAAACCTTTACTCCTTTTTGAGTAAAGGTTTTTCTGTTTAATGTTATTTATTTTTATCTTGTCTATATTCAAAAAGGAGGTAATTCTAACTAATGAATTGATTGCAATGTAACTATTATTGCTCTAATAAAAAATTTAAGACAGATAAAATAAAACAAAACCACTCATGAAACTCTAGAGTCTCCCTTAGCAATATGAGGAGGAGTTAACATGAAGAAATTATTAAAGGAATTACTTATAACCAAAAATAACTTGGATGCAGAGAAAGTTTTACGTCTTCCGTCGTATGATATTGCGCAAGAAGTAAAACAGTTTTCAATTGAAGATCAAGTCATATTACTAAATACGATTCCTGTATTAAAAAGCTCTAAAGTTCTTCAATATATGAGTGCAGAAGAAAAGTATAATATCTTAATTCACTTATCTGAAAATAAAGCTAAAAAGTTACTAAATTTACAACCGATTGATGAATTAGTAGATTTACTTCTAGCGGTTCATCCGGAAAAACAGGCTAAATTAATGGCGTATCTAGATAAAATTACAAAACATAACGTAAAAAAATTAATGACTTTCAAACCTGAAACGGCAGGAAGTCTTGTTACAAGTGATTTTGTTGCAGTTAGAGGAAATTGGTCAGTAAAAATGACATTGAAGCATATTAGGGAACACTCTGAAAATGTAGAATCAATATCTTATAGTTATGTTCTTGATAGTTATGGTTATCTTGAGGGAATCGTTTCCATACATGAGTTATTACTAGCAGCAGATGAAGAGGTATTATCTACTATCATGATGCAAGAGGTAATTTCAGTACACGCTGAAGTTGACCAACAAGAAGTTGTAAAAAAGCTACTGAATTATAATTTAGCAGCAATACCTGTCACAACAGCAAATAATAAAATGATTGGTATTATAACATTTGATGACGTAATGAATGTTATGGAAGCAGAAGCTACAGAAGATATTCAAAAGTTAGGCGGAAGTGAACCATTGAATCAATCTTACTTTGAAGCTAGTATTTGGAGCATTTTCCTAAAACGTCTACCATGGTTATTACTTCTTTTTGTTGCTGAGGCATATACAGGTACAGTATTAAAGTATTTTGAAGACGAAATTGAAACTGTAGTTGCCCTTGCTTTCTTTGTTCCATTATTAGTAGGTACTGGAGGGAATACAGGAACACAGGTTGTAGCAACAATTACTCGTGCAATTGGTATTGGAGAGTTGAAATTTAAAGACATTTTCCGTGTAATGAAAAAAGAATTTGCAATTGGTATGCTTCTAGGACTTGCACTTGGGATAGCTGGGCTCATTCGTGCTTATATGTTAGGAGTTGGAACAGAAGTTGCGCAAGTTGTAGCAATTACTTTATTATTTATTGTTATTTGGGCTTCTCTTGTAGCAGCTGTTTTACCTTTAATTCTAAGAAAATTAAAACTAGATCCTGCAGTTGTTTCAGGTCCATTTATTACAACATTTGTTGACGGAACAGGATTAATAATTTACTTCATGGTTGCAAAAACGTTATTAAATTTATAAATATACACTAAAAAAACGAAATCCGGAATAAGTATGTTGCCTTAATTGCTAAAACATAGTGGGGAATTCAGGCATGAGGAAATCAAACACTTTTGTCTTTAGATAAATAATATTTTAATGGATTTATTAAATGTAATGAATGCTGGAGGATAAAACTATGAAACATCTAAGAAAAATCTTCAAACGAATTTTGCTTCTATTTTCTATTTTAATGATTATTGGCGTAGGAATACTATTTGGTACTAGCTATGGCCGAGAGCTTCGTATAACAATCGCTGGGAGTATATTAACTTCTCAGCATCCACAATATGCGAAATATACATTCCTATCCCAAAAGGAACTAGATAAACTGCAAGATAGAATTAATCATCCAAAATGGTCAAACAGTGATGAGCATATTTATAAAAAAATAGTAGGAAAAAGATTAGAAGAATTAAAAAATCAGCCATTAGAAATTGATGTAGAAACAATTAAAAGTAATAAAGATAGTCGCTTTCTTTTCGAAGGAAAGTTAGTAACAATTAGTAATCCTTTCAATGTTAAACTTGTTAGCCATCAAGGAACACAGGGTGCTAACAGGGGAGAAAAAATTAGTGTAATGGCAAAACGTAATCATGCACTTGTTGCTGTGAATGCAAGTGGATTTGCTGACGAAACAGGAAGGGGTGGAGGAAATGTTGCTACTGGAATTGTGATAGAAAATGGGAAAGCTATTGATACAAATATGGATAGAAATGCCCCTACAATTATTACGGGATTAACAAAGTTTGGTCAAATGATAACAGGAAATTATTCTACCCAACAACTGTTGGATAAACAAGTCGTTTCCGCAGCTGGATTTATGCCACAGTTAATTGTAAATGGAGAAAAAATGATTACAGAAGGAGACGGCGGTTGGGGGTCGGCTCCAAGAAGTATTATGGCCCAAAAAGAAGATGGTACAATTATGTTTCTAGTTATTGACGGTAGACAGACACATAGTATAGGAGCTACGTTGAAAGAGTGTCAAGATATTCTATATGAAAAAGGAGCTATAAATGCAATGGCAATGGATGGAGGTTCTTCTGCTACGCTATATTTAGGAGGAAAGGTTATAAATTCACCGTCTACATTATCCCATGAAGATCGTTATTTACCGAACGCTTGGATAGTAACAGCAAACCAAAAACAAAAAATAAAGATGACAATTGATGGGAGAAAAATAGATACCAAAACATCAGATGAATTTGATGCGAACATTTCAACGAATTTATGAATTATTAAAAATAGAACAAATACATGATTTTTATCCCGTTAGTCGGAAAATTGAAATTGTTTTTAAAAATTAGAAATTCTTATTTCATATTCATGATTTGCACAATATCAAACGAGAGTGATGAGGATTCCAAATTTACGGAATTCTTATCACTCTTTTTTAGTTTTTGTAAATATGGAACAATATCCTTACTTTCACTGTCTATTAAGCGTTAAAACATTTTTTATTAAATAAATTAAGAAAGGAATCATCATTTTTAACTAAGGGAGAAGATTGAATTGAAAAAATTATGGATGCTGCTTTTCGTTTGTTTCGCGGTTATGTTGGTAGGATGTAATAAA
The DNA here is from genome assembly GCF_009183805.1 of Bacillus sp. B2-WWTP-C-10-Post-4. NCBI lineage: Bacteria > Bacillati > Bacillota > Bacilli > Caryophanales > Bacillaceae > Bacillus > Bacillus sp. B2-WWTP-C-10-Post-4. The sequence continues at coordinate 3,517 of NZ_WEII01000107.1, forward strand.
AACGAACCGCCAAAACAAGCATTTGAAGAATATATCAATTTATGGAATGATAGAAAATGTACAAATATGTATGATCATTTATCAGATCATGCAAAAAAATCAATTTCTAAAAAAGAATTCACAGAAAAATATCAAAAAATCTATGAGGGGATTGGAGCTAAGAATTTAAAAGTTAAAATGAAAGGAGAGAATACGAAAGATAAAGAGCTTTTTCTTTTTGAAGTTAAGATGGATACCGATGTAGGATCAGTTTCATTCATCCATGAAGCAAAACTTGTGAAAGATAAAGAGTCTTGGAAAATAGATTGGACGCCAGACTTCATTTTTCCAGGAATGAAAAAAGATTACAAAGTACGTATGCAAATAGAGCAAGGAAAACGCGGAGAAATATATGATCGAAATGGAAAAGGGCTTGCAACGAATGGTAAAGCGACTGAGGTTGGAATTATTCCAGAGAAACTAGGCGAGACAGCAGCGCAAACGAAAGAAATAGTAGCACAATTACTTGATATGTCTATAGAAGAGGTCGAACAAAAGCTCACAGCGAAATGGATAAAACCAGACTCCTTTGTACCAATTGGCATTTTAAAAGAGGGAACCAGACAGAATGATTATATTGAATTAGAAGGAGTTTCATCTCACCCAGTAAATATTCGTACGTATCCATTAGGTGAAGCAGCGGCACACTTAACTGGATACATAGGAAAGGTGAATGCGGAGGAGTTAAAATCACTTCAAAAACAAGGTTATCAAGCAGATGATTTAGTAGGTAAGACCGGTTTAGAGAAAGTGTTAGAAAATAAATTGCGTGGTGAAAAGGGTGGACGCGTATTTATAGAAGATGAGAAGGGGAAAGAGATTAAAAACGTAGCAAAAAAAGAAGCAAAAGAAGGAGAAAATGTTACGTTAACAATTGATGCTGCAATTCAAGAAAAAATCTTTAATGAGATGAAAACTGAAGCAGGGTCTAGTGCAGCGGTCAATCCTAAAACGGGTGAAACAATCGCACTTGTAAGTAGCCCTGCTTATAATCCAAATATAATAGTTAGAGGAGCATCGAAAGCCCAACGAGAAGCATGGAGTAACGACTCGAAACTACCAATGACGAATCGCTTTACACAAGCATTTGTACCAGGTTCCGTATTTAAAACGATCACAGGTGCAATTGGTTTGGAAACAAACACAATAAATCCGAAGGAAGAATTTAAAATTCAAGGATTGAAGTGGACAAAAGATTCGTCTTGGGGAAATTACTATGTAACGCGTGTAAAGGATGCAAGTCCAATTGATTTTGATAAGGCAATGAAGTACTCTGATAATATTTATTTTGCTCAACAAGCTTTGAAAATGGGAAAAGATCAGTATGTAAATGAATTTAAAAAGTACGGATTTCATGAAAAATTACCAATCGAATACGAACTTCCTATTTCAATCATTGCAAAAGATGGGATAAAAAACGATATTCAACTTGCAGACACGGGCTATGGACAAGGACAAGTATTAATGACACCACTTCATTTAGCATTAACATATGCACCGATCGTAAATGAAGGGAATATTCCGTCGCCACATCTTTTAAAAGAAGCAAAAGTAGCAGGGAATTGGAAAGAAAATGTGGTTTCTAAAAAGAATCAAGAGATATTAAAGAGCGCATTAATTAAAGTCATTAATGACCCTGATGGCGCGGGGAGAATTGCAAAGGTTAATGGTGTAACGCTTGCTGGTAAAACTGGTACAGCAGAACTGAAAGAGTCGAAAGAAGCAGACGGAAAAGAACTGGGATGGTTCGCAGCTTTCGATGCAAATGCGCCAGACATGATTGTTACAATGATGATTGAAGATGTAAAAGGAAGAGGAGGAAGTAACGTTCCAGGTGAAAAAATAAAACATGTATTTCAGAAATAATACTTAATTATAAGGTGAATTTTTCACTAAATTTATTACATGTTTGCTTAACTCAAAGATATAAATTGGGGGGAAATATAGAACAATTAAATTTCAAAAAAGCATTCTTTCTAATCGAGAATGCTTTTTTGCTGTCATTCTAGAAAAGTTGACATTGTTAATGGTAAATAGAAGGGAATAGCAAATTGAAATGGACAAGTAGAGTGTTACGTTAAATTCAAAAAATAGATTATTGTGAGTGGATTTTTATCATTGTATGCTTTACTTGTTTTTTAGTAGTATTATTCTGCCTGAAAAAAGATAAACAATGGAACAAATGAAACTTGTATTTTGTCTATATATTGAAACCATAATAAAAAAGTGAGGGCAGTTTTATGTTTATTCAAATAAGTTTGAGGTGTGGAAATGGAACAGACGTTTATTGAAAAGTGTAATCATGATGAGCTGGACTATGTTATAAAAGACTATTGGCAAGATGTATGGAATTATTCATTTATTATTACGAAAGATCCACACTTATCAGATGATATCACGCAAGATGTATTTATAAAGGTGTTTAAAAATTGGAATTCATTTCGAAAGGAGTCATCTATTAAAACGTGGATTTTAAAAATCACAAGAAATACGGCAATAAACTATTTGAAATCCTCCTATTTTAAAAGGATATCTTTAATAGGATTTTTTAGTGACGATAAGCAATCCCTGTCAGCAGAACAAGAATTTTTTAAGCAAGAAGAAATGAATGATGTGTGGAAGGTGGTATTAGAACTACCTAAAAAGCACCGTGAAATAATTATATTGGATGCAAAATATGAATTATCTTATGAAGAAATGGCTGAAACATTAGGAGTATCCGTTGGAACTGTAAAATCGAGATTAAGTAGAGCGAGAAGTAAGGTTTCAAAATTAATAGGGGAGGGTAGTAGTGATGAACAATAAACAAAATCCTGACTGGTATAGAAAAATAAAAAAAGGCCCAATGGAGAATCGTAAAGATGAAGAAGAATTTATTTCTAAAATAAAGCAGTCTATATATGAAAATAATGAAGTGGATTTTGAAAAACATAAAAGACCATTTCGTAAAAAAGCATTACCTATTGTAGTTGTTTTGGTTTGTACAATGTTATTTTTCATTGTTCAACAACCTTGGCTTGATGATAATAAATCGCCGGTACAAAGTAGTACTCAAATTAAGCCTAAAACAAAAGATGAGTCTGCTCAAGATCCATCATTAAAACAATTTATGAATGAACTATATCAAAGTACGAACTCAAAAAATGAAAATAACTTGTACAAAGCGTTAAATGATGAAGTTCTATTTAAAGGAAAGAGTTATAGGAAGGATGAATTGAAGTTTGATGAAGATATCTTTCATGAGTTGCAAGTCGCCCTTACAATGGGAGGAGAGTTTGCAAAAGATACAAAGCAAGTATATAAAGTACCAAGTGGATTGACAGAAAGTAACCAACCAAACCAAGCGCATTTTATATATGCAACTGTTACTGGAAATAAAACGAAAATTTTAGCTGAACCAAAGCGAGAATCACAAGTTTTATATGAAGTATCTAATGAAATGGTAAAAGCTTGGATTCCAGAAAAAGTACAGAATAATGGATATATAAAAATATCTACAATTAACGGTAATACTGGATATGTACAGAAAGAGTACGTTTTAACTGATATTAAATATTCATTTATGTTCGAAAAGAATAATGAAGGTATATGGAAAATAATAAATATAGATTCTATATGGTAAAAGAGGAAGGTTCATTAAAGTGAACCTTCCTCTTTATTTTTATTTTCGTTTTGAAGAGTATTCCAGTACTCTAAAATTTCTGATGTAACGAGAGCGGCAATGTTTTTTTCTGAATTACTACCAGGGATAACGACAGAAACGGCAATTTGTGGATCTTCCGTAGGAGCATACGCAATGAAAAGAGAGTGATTTATCATTCTTGCTTGCTCATTTGGAAAACCTGTAATACCTGTTTTACCTGCGACGTCAAAGGGCAACTTTTTAATTTCCTCTATATTTTGACTCATCCCACCTTGCACGACACTCCAAAAGTTCATCGGGTAACGATTTGAACTTTCTAAAATGGGTTTAAACTTTTTGGTTTCCTTACCATCTTGACCAATAATCGCACTTACGATTTGAGGTTTATATTTGTCGCCTTTACTTGCCAAAGTTGCTGCATATTGAGCGAGTTGAAGAGGAGTATGCACTTCATTTCCTCCCCAAGAGGCATTTAATAAAGCTGAAATCCCATTTTCAAATTTATTAGATGGATGGAATTCATATTGTCCGTCTTCTTCAAAGGGTAAATCAATCCCAGTTTTAGAACGTAGGCCGAATTGCATTAAATAATCTGTCCATATATGTGCCACTTTTTCTATATTTCCATTATTTTGGTTGAATAAGGGCAGAGCTACTTTTGCTGTCATAAATGTGTTAGATGAATTAATGATAGCCTGCCTCGGTGTAATCTCCCCTGTTGGTGTTCCAGGCGCATTCGTAATGTTATTTTGATTATCATACTGAAAAGTACCTTTATCTAAATAAGTATCTTCTGGTTGGAAAAGCTTTTCATTTAATCCAATCAAAATAGTGAGTGGTTTTATAGTAGAAGCCATATTTACATAAGATTCACCATACTTTAATTTTTGAATTGCTTTATTTTGCGAAAGAGATTTAATGTTTTCTTTTCTAGAAGATACATGTGTATTTAATATATTTGGATTAAAAGCTACCGAGTTGGCCATAGTTAAAATTGCGCCAGTTTTTGCATCGCTCACTATAGCATAACCAGCTTTAGCATCAGGTGTTTTCTTAATTTGAGATTTTAATGCTTCTTCTGCCTTTTGCTGCAACTCAGAGTCTAAAGCTAGCCGCACATCTTTTCCTTTTTGTACTTTTTGAATGTTCCATAAGAACTTTTTATTATTCAATTTAAAAATAAGAGTTTTGCCTGGTTTTCCTTTTAAATCATTTTCATATTGCAGCTCAATCCCGCTTTTTCCAACAGCCATATGCTTGGACTTAAGGTCATTTTCTACATACCCAATTACTTGTGAACCAATTTCGTGTTTAGGGTAATATCGAATCCATTCATCTTTAATTATTACATTATTGGGTTTGTTTTTGTTTATGAATGCAAGTTCATTCTCATTTATATCAGAGTATAACGGTATATCATTCATAGTCTTCTTTTTACAAGATTGTTGTAATTGAGATTTTATGTTCTCTGTAGAAATATCATGTTGAAACTCGCTTGAAAATTGGTTAAAAAAAGCTAATGTGTTTGATGTATCTTGTTTCGATAGCTTTTCATCATTAGAAGTGCAATATAGAGACTTAACTTTCTTATTTGTAGCTAGCATTACACCATTTTTATCAAAAATCTTTCCTCTTTCAGCTGAAGAAGTTGCGATAGTAATTGAAATGAAGTTGATTTTTAATAAAATTAGTAAAATCAAACCTACAATAGAAAGAACCGCAAAAAATCTCCATCTTCTTGTATGTAACATATAACCCTCCCTTATGTAGCCTATTTCATCTTATATTTAATTATTTTTTTTGTAAATGTGGAACAACTTTATTGTTTAGGTTGTCTATTAAGTATTACAGCATGAAGAAAGGAATAATTAGCATGAAAATTTACTAGCAAGTTTATATGTAAGTTTAATAAGAGTTATTATACAGTTTAGCACTTCTAATGCAAGTGGCAAAAAAAATAGAGAGAAAACAAGAAGGGAGAGTTATTAATTCCGTAGCTAAACGAAAAGGAATGGTTGCTTACAAGGATTAAGCAAAAAATTGAGGCGATATTTATAACCGATTATCGGTATCTAATATATAAGGAATGCTTTTAGTATTTGTAGCAATTCCTGAAAGGATTAAATGGAGGATTTATGAAAGGACAAAAAGGCAAGAAGCAGAAGACATATATATCTATTCGATTAAATATAATGTTCCTTTGCATATTTGTACTATTCTCAGCTATTATTATGCAGCTAGGAAAGGTACAAATCGTTGAGGGAGAGGCTTATAAGAACCAAGTGGAAAGTAGTCAAAATGCAATAACTAGTATTCCAGTTCCACGTGGACAAATTTTAGATCGAGAAGGGAAAACAGTTGTTAATAATAAATCTCTTCGCACAATTACGTATACAAGGGTGAAGGGAATTACGAGTGAAGATATTTTAAAAACAGCAAAAGACTTGGCGAAAGTACTTGAAATGCCTGAACAAGATATAAATAAATTAACAGATATCGATAAAAAAGATTTTTGGATGCAGTTGAATTCGAAACGTGCGGAGACAAAGATTACTAAGAAAGATATAGAAAAGTTTAAAGAAAAGGGTATAGAGGGAAAAGAGTTAGATAAAAAAATAGAAGACTTAAGACGAGGTCGGGTTACAGAGGTAGAATTAGCAGAATTAACAGCACAAGATTTAAAGGTGTTAGCTATTAAAAGTAAAATGAGTTCAGGTTATCAACTAACACCACAAATTATTAAAAAAGATGTAACAGATGAAGAGTATGCGCGGATAAGCGAAAATCTTGCGAATTTTCCAGGAGTAGATGCAACTGTTGATTGGGAACGTAATTATGTAAACGGTAATTTATTTCGTTCTGTATTAGGAAATATTACGAGTAGTGAAGAAGGATTACCGAAAGAAAATTTAGATTCTTATTTAGTACGTGGATATAACCGTAATGATCGTGTTGGAAAAAGTTATATTGAACAACGATATGAAGATGTATTACACGGCACAAAAGAAGAAGTAAAAAATATTACTGATAAATCAGGAAACATTGTTAACACAGAAATAATCTCTAAAGGAAAAAGTGGTAATAGTTTAACATTAACGATTGATATGGAATTACAAAAGAAAGTGGAAGAAAGTATAGAAAAAAACTTGAGAGCTTTTAAGAGTTCAGAGCCACTGCTCGATCGAGCTTTTGTTGTCATGACGAATCCAAATAACGGACAAATTTTATCAATGGCAGGCAAAAAGATTGTAGAAAAAGAAGGGAAAATAGAGGTTGAGGATTTGGCATTAGGAAACATGACAACTTCGTATGAGCTAGGGTCAGCTGTAAAAGGTGCTACTTTATTAACTGGATATGAGACAGGGGCAATACATCCAGGAGATCAATTTTATGACGCGCCGATGAAATTTAAAGGTACACAAGCTAAGAAATCGTGGAATGTATCCGGATTTGGTAATATTAATGATTTACGGGCTTTACAAGTATCTTCGAATGTATACATGTTCCAGACAGCTTTAAAAATTGCGGGAGTTAATTACGTACCAAATGGCTCATTGGATATTAAACAAGGAGCATTTGATACGATGCGCTATTATTTCAAGCAATTTGGTTTAGGTGTCCCAACAGGTATTGATTTACCGAATGAAATAATTGGACAAACGAGAAAAGTAGATAGTCAACCTGGGTTTTTACTAGATTTTTCTATCGGTCAGTATGATACGTATACGCCGTTGCAATTAGCGCAATATATTTCAACGATTGCGAATGGTGGTTATAGAATGCAACCTCAAATTGTACAAGAAATACGAGAACAATCAATAAAAGAAGAGGTTGGCAAAGTTATACGTTCCATAGAGCCTGTCGTATTAAATCGAATTGATATGAAGAAAGAACATATTGATCGGATAAAAGAAGGGTTTAGATGGGTATTCCAAGAAGGTGATGGAACTGGCGTGAAATATTTCAAAAACGCGCCATATAAACCAGCAGGAAAGACAGGAACAGCCCAAACTGTATATGGTGGAGATGACCCGATTGGTAGAAATGCAAAAGGAGAACGTATGGAATGTTACAACTTAACGTTAGTTGGATATGCTCCATATGATAATCCAGAAGTAGCATTTTCCGTAGTAGTTCCATGGCTTCATGATGATAAAAATGGAATTAATTCTATAATTGGAAAGGAAGTATTAGATGTATACTTTGATTTGAAACAGCAACGTATACATGGTGAAGCTACTAGTACAGGTAGTTCTAAGCAAAATTAGAGTACTTTTCTCAGGGAAGAGACCCTGTTCATATAAAGCCATTTATAAGTAAAAAAATGAAATATGAAATAAGAGATAGAGGCGTCGTAGCTACTATCTCTTATTTTGTTAATAACTCTCATACTAGCTATAATTTTTTTAGTTTGTGGAACAAATTTGGTTCGGTGATTGTCTATTATGTGTACGTATAAAAAGGTGCTAAAAATTTGGAAGGAATGATGATTTTGAAAAATAAGAGGATGCTAAAAATAGGAATATGCGTTGGTATATTAGGTTTAAGTATTACAGGCCTAGAAGCTTTTACAGGAGAGTCACTGCAAGTTGAAGCGAAAGAAAAGACTGGACAAGTGAAACATAAAAATCAGGCGACGCATAAAGAGTTCTCACAACTTGAGAAAAAATTTGATGCTCGAGTAGGTGTATATGCGATTGATACTGGTACAAATCAAACAATCTCTTATCGATCTAACGAAAGATTTGCCTTCGCATCAACCTACAAGGCTTTAGCAGCAGGAGTATTACTACAGCAAAACTCAATTGATACATTAAATGAAGTAATCACATTTACGAAAGAAGACTTAGTGGATTATTCACCTGTTACAGAGAAACATGTAGATACTGGAATGAAACTAGGAGAAATTGCTGAGGCTGCTGTTCGTTCAAGCGATAATACTGCAGGGAACATTTTATTTAATAAAATAGGAGGACCGAAAGGATATGAAAAAGCGCTTAGGCATATGGGGGATCGGATTACTATGTCTGATCGCTTTGAAACAGAATTAAACGAAGCTATTCCAGGAGACATTCGTGACACTAGTACAGCGAAAGCTATTGCTACGAATCTTAAAGCTTTTACGGTCGGAAATGCACTTCCAGCTGAAAAACGTAAAATTCTTACAGAGTGGATGAAAGGAAATGCTACAGGGGACAAACTTATTCGTGCAGGCGTACCAACTGAATGGGTAGTTGGAGATAAATCAGGTGCTGGTAGTTACGGGACAAGAAATGATATTGCTATCGTTTGGCCTCCAAATAGAGCACCAATTATCATCGCAATTTTATCTAGTAAAGATGAGAAAGAGGCAACCTATGATAATCAACTCATTGCAGAGGCAACTAAAGTTATAGTTAAGGCTCTTAAATAGTATTTTAGTTTTCGCATTTTTAACATGAAAGTATTAAAAGTATAAAGTTAGAAAACGACTCTTTTCTTGTGATAAGAGTCGTTTTTGTATTCTTATTATTAAAAAGGTAAAAGTAAAAATATAACGAATATATATGACATATCTCATACGAAATTTCATGTACTGTATTATTATAT
>NZ_WEII01000108.1:0-12711 GCF_009183805.1 Bacillus sp. B2-WWTP-C-10-Post-4
CCATAACTTACAACCTATTTACGGTTTAATAATAACTTAAAAAATAAGAAGGAGCTGTTCCCAACTTTTGCGGGACAACTTCTTCTTATTTTTTATAATTCTTTATGAAAAGAATAACTCACCTTATCATACCCTTCTCTTTCATAAAAACGATGAGCATCAATTCTTGAAAATGCTGACGTGAGGACGATAGACTCACATTCGTTTTCCTTTCCCCAGTTCTCTATATACGAAAGTAATACTTTCCCATGTCCTTTTGAACGATGTGCTTCTGCTGTTACAAGGTCATATACGAAAACGTGTTTCTTATTATAAAAGTTCGTACAAATCGCTACACCTGCAAGGCTAACAACTTCATCATTCTCATTACGCAGCGAAAATAGTTTATAATTTTCTTCTTTCATATTTCGAAATAAAGAGCTTGTTTCCTCTTTTGAAAGTTTCATTCGTAATTGCTGTAAAACAGGTAATACTTCATGTAATTGCTCTTCTGTTACTACTTCTTTAACATTCATTTTTAACTCTCCCTTAACTATTTAAATAATTTTCTAAATGTTATATCATTATTATAGAAAGTAACTGCCCTTTACTTAAGTGGCAGTTTAAGTGTTTTTTATAAGGCCAGTTTTAAAGGAGAGTTTTATATGGATTTTACTATCCCATTGCAATTACAAAGTAACACATCTATTTACTTGCAAATTTACGAATATATAAAAGCTGAAATTATACAAGGGACTATTTCTGTTGGCACACGTCTACCCTCACACAGAAATTTAGCATCACAACTTAATATTAGCCGCATTACTGTTGAATCAGCTTATCAACAATTATTAGCTGAAGGTTATGTAGAAAGTAAACCGAAACGTGGTATTTTTGTAGCAAATTTCGATATTGACGTTATCCCAAATAAAAAGCGAAATGCAGCAAAGAAGACGAGCAATTTGATAGACGAAAAATTTGAATATGATTGTAGCCAAGGACTTATTGATCAAAATGCATTTCCGATTACAAATTGGAAACGAGCATTACAAGAATCCATACTTACATACGAAAATGCACTATTTGCCAAAGAAGACCCTCAAGGTGAATTCGCTCTTCGAGAGCATATATCAACATATTTATATCATTCTCGCGGTGTCCATTCTTCACCTGATCAAATTGTGATTGGCGCCGGAACGCAGCCACTTCTCTGGCTACTACTTCAACTGCTTGGTCCTACAAAAGAATACGGCATTGAAAACCCTGGATTTCACCGTATACACGCAATCATTAAAAGCTGTGATAGACAAATTCATCCCATACCATTGGATGAAAAAGGTATTGATATTTCTAGTTTATACAATACAAATTCCAATGTCGCATACGTTACACCATCACACCAATTTCCACTCGGGATTATTATGCCTTTATCTAGAAGATTAGAATTGTTAAAGTGGGCTAATGATTGCAGCGGATACATTATTGAAGATGACTATGACGGAGAGTTTCGCTACGCTGGTAAGCCGATTCCTTCTTTACAAAGTCTTGATTCAAATGAACGCGTTATTTATATGGGAACTTTCTCAAAATCTTTTTTACCTTCTTTACGAATGGGATATGTTGTTTTACCACCACACCTTTTAAAAACGTATCAAGAACTGCATGGAATTTTCAAACAAACAGTCGCTACAATACAACAACTTGCTTTTGCTAACTTTATACAAAGCGGGAATTGGGAACGTCACCTTAATCGGAGTCGTACACTATATAAAAGAAAACATCATGCGTTAGTAAAATCCATTATGAAAGAAATGGGGGCTAATGTTCAAATTCTTGGCGAACAGTCCGGACTTCATATTGTTTTATGTGTCCATAACTGTATGAATGAAAATGAACTGATTGAATCCGCTAAAAAACAAAGCGTTAAATTATACCCACTTTCTCCATATGATTTCGTGAATGATTTACGTAAGGAATCATACGTATTACTCGGCTTTGGTAGTATTCCAGAAAATAAAATTGAAACGTTGGCTACATTATTAAAAGACGCTTGGTTTCCTAGTTGCAAGGAAACTTTTTAACAGTGGATTTAATTTGTAACATGTTAACAATTCAACAAAATAAAAAAGAAGGCTGTGCCAAAATAACTTTTTGGACAGCCTTCTTCTAGTTATTCACCTGACCTAGCTTTCCTTCCCGGACGTTTCACACCAGTCGTTTCTGTTGAATAGGAAGCTTCGATTATAGCGGCTGGATCTACAGAGAGAACGAGATCTTTCATTTTCGGATAAATGAATCGGTTTGTAATGCAATAAATGATTCTCTTATGCTCCCCTAAAAAACCACCTTCTCCATGTAGATACGTAACAGATAGTTGCAATTCTTTCATAAGTAAATCGCCTATTTCTTTATTCTTACCAGAAATAATCATAACGCTCTTACCTTGATTAATACCATCTAATATAAAATCAATCATCTTCGTAACAATATAGAAAATTGCTAATGAGAACATCGCTTGTTCGATTGAAAATAAAATGGCAACAAAGATGAAAATAACTGCATTTACTGCAAGTAAAAATGTACTAATCGGTACATTAAAGTGTTTATTCATCCAAACTGCTAACATTTCCGAACCGTCAATTGCTCCACCCATTTTAACAACAATCCCAACACCAATTCCAAACAGTACTCCACCATAAAGTACAATTAATAACTCAGAAGTCGTAATTGCTGGAAATGGTTTTAAATAAATTAATCCGAGTGTTGTAACTACATTCGCATAAGATGTACGGATAAAAAATTTCTTTCCCATTACTTTTGCAGTAAATAATAAAATTGGGATATTAATTCCTAAGAACACACCATAAAGCGGCAATCCTGCGACTTTATTTGCCATAATAGCAATAGCCGTTACCCCGCCATCTACTAATCCATTAGGTGCTAAAATAAGCTCTAATGAACCTGCTACTATAATTGAGCCAATTGTTAATAATACGTATTCAAATACTTTCTTCATTCATTACCCCCAAAACTTATATATTTTCTTAGTATTATTTTAACGTAATTTTACTACTAATTCAAAGGTATCGATTTATATACACAAAAGTTTCTCCTTTATCGCTATTTTTATGTAACACATGTAACGCGTAATACTAAAAACACACTTACAAATTAAAAGTAAGTGTGTTTTTAACATCTATTTAATCTTTACGTACGGCTTCATTTTTAATTTGAATATTTCCTCAACTGCCCTTTGATATCCACCGGCATTTCTAAGCGACTCTCCCACTTTACGACTATTCTCCTTAAACGTCACATCATCCATTACTTTCTTTACAGTCTCACGTAACAATTCAGAAGTTAACTCGTTGCGATTAAGTCTTATTCCTGCCCCTACTTCAGTCAATCGTTTTGCAACGAATGGCTGATCTCCTGTTACCGGAATTACAACTAATGGAACACCGTAATATAACGCTTCACTCGAACTATTCATACCACCATGTGTCACGAATACATCAGCATGCTGTAAAACTTCTAATTGCGGGACATAATTATACAACTTAAAGTTTTTCGGGATATTTTCAAATTGACTTATATTTATCTTCTTACCAACGACTAATACGACTGTCGCATCAACATCTTTAAAAGCTTCAAAACATTTTTCATACAAAGCAGGTTGTTCATTAAAAACTGTTCCCATAGAAATGAAAATCAATTTTTCATTTTTTAAATCTTCGGTAGGAAAACTCCCCACTTCTTTTCGAGTAGCAATTGATGGACCTACAAATTTATACGATTCATCAAATACCTCTGAACGTGGCTGATATTCTTTTGAAGTATATACAATCGTAATATCACCAGGATGGTTCATAATATCATACATACTATTACATTTCATTCCATACTGCTTATTCCATCTTTCCATTCCCGCTAAACAAGATTGATATAATGGATCCATTTCATCTACTTGTCTCGATTCTTGCCCATCATGAAAATTAATGTACTGATTAACAGCAAACGTTGTACAGGATGAAACGCTTGGTAATTGTAAAATATTCGCTATAATACGTCCTACTGGAAAATGATTATCATATATTAAATAATCATATTTTTCCTCTTTTGTTTCTTCTACAATTTGAGTAACAATACGCTCTGATGCTTCAATCATATGAGATAGCATCGTCAAAGGGCTCCCACCTTCATTTACTCGTTCCATAATATTAATTTGAGAGAGAAAATTCTCAAACACTCGGAATTCCGCACCTGTTGCTTCAACCTTCTTTCTATAATCTTCAATACAATAAGAAACAACTGTTTCCCCTCGCTGAATTAACTCACTTACAACAGCTAAAGTCGGATTAATATGACCTTCCCCAGGAAAATTTATTACGAGTACATTTGCCATAACATTCTCTCCTATCCAATTAATATAATAAAATTAACAATTAATTATATTAATTAATTTAAGTCTATTATAAATGAATGCATTCTACTTCTTCATGCTTTTCTCTTCATTTTATTATTGAGAAATATTTTCTATAGTCTACATTATTGTGATTCACAATCTTATAAATGAATGCTTAATTTTACTTTTACTCTTCATAGATTTAAAGATACGAGTCTTACATTCAAATATTACCACCATTATTTTTAGACAATTCATACAAAAATAGAGAAATATAATATTTTTAATGAGTTTTCACTATAAATGTTAGTATGCTGTCTATCTTTTTATCTTTATCCTCATAACACATCATCTGTTATATAATGAATTTATAGAATTTACAGAAAAAGAAGCACATGCCTTTAAAAGTGGTTACGAAACAATTATGTCTATTCCTCACTTAGAAGAATATAGACAGCCTTATCGTTATTTATACCGACTGTTATCTGTGCAAGGTAGTGTGGAATTAAAGGAATGGTTAAGTCACCCATCCTATTTTTAAATACGAATGAGAGGGATTATGAAATGGATATTCAGAAAAAGCGTTCTGTAACAGAAAGTGAAATACAACAAATGAAGGATTTGGCTTATATTTGCGGGCAACAAGACAATCTTGATTACTCTTCAGATTTACATATCAACTTTTTAAAAAATCGAAATGAAGATTATATAAACGATTTTCTTCTTTATAACGGTACTCAATTAATTGGCGCTTTAAATATGTATGATTTCGAAAGACCAACAAAGCTTGAACTAATAGGCTTTGTACATCCTCATTTTAGAAAACAACGTTTCGGAACTATCCTTTTACAAACTGCAATGAAAGAAATACAAAATAGAGAGACAGATGAAGCTCTTCTTATTATTAATGGGGATTCTATGTCTGGGAATGAATTTGTAAAACATATGAAGTTACCATATTTATATAGTGAATATAGTATGGAGTTCAAAACAAACGAAATTCAAAAAACAACAGATAATAATATACAGCTTACTCTTGCAACTTCAGAATCACTTCTTGATCTTATTGAAATTTCTAGTAAAGCTTTTGGTGATTCAGTAGAAAATACGGCTACATGGTTACAAAAAATGATGACTTCACCTTCTCATCAAGTTTACAGTGCCCTTATTGCTGAAAAAGTGATAGGAACAATTACAGTTTCTAAACAAGAGCAATCTACTACACTATCAGGATTCGCCGTTCATCCTTCTTATCAAGGTAAAGGATACGGAAAAGATATTCTTTGTAATATAGTACATACTCTTATTACAGAAGGAGTTTCAACAATTGAGTTAGACGTCGAAACGAAAAATATCCACGCTTTAAAACTATATACACAATGTGGTTTTGAAATTAACACGAGGCATGACTATTATAATTTAATGAATTTTTAGGTGAATACATATGTTAAAAAAACAATTTATTTTAATTATGATATTTTAGCAGACATCTATAATAAACATTGGGGACATTTTGTTGAATACTCCTATCCAGCCTCGTTTTACAAGATGCTCTTCCCTACTCTCGTATATTAGATTTTTGTTGCGGGACTGGTCATCTCTGCCGGTGATAGTTTAATTTAGATGAACTAAAAAGTGTGTTTCACAAAGTTTACTCCGTATTACATAACGAGGGTATATTCGCATTTGATATGAATAAAAAAACTGAATCGAAATGATTCAGTTTTTTCTTAATATATTTACAATTGAAATTGTTTCGTCATTTTCTTTATAGACACGCGGAATTCTTCTATCTAGCATACATGTAACTTCATAGTTTATTGTACCTAACATATCCGCTATTTCTTCTACTGCGATATTTTCTTCACCTTGTTTACCGTAGAATACTACTTCGTCTCCTACTTGTACTGGCATCGCTTTTGAAACATCCAACATTAACTGATCCATACAAACACGGCCAATAACAGGTACTCGAACCCCGTTAATTAACGCATAGCCTTTATTAGATAATTGACGATTATAACCATCAGCATAACCAATTGGTACAGTCGCAATCCATTCTTCACCAGTTGTTACATACGTATTCCCATAACTTACACCACGATTCTTCTTCGCATGTTTAATATGAGCTACTTTTGATTTTAACGACAACGCAGGCTGTAAAGAAACGACTGAATGATCCACTTCTTTTGATGGATACATACCGTACACTCCTATTCCAACGCGTACCATATTTTGAAATGTGTTACTTAATTCCATTGATCCCGCACTATTTGAACTATGAATATATGGTATTTGAATTCCTAATTCTTTCGCTGTATTAACAGCCTTTTCAAATAAACTTGTTTGCATATTCGTATATGATTTATCGATTTCATCTGCCGTAGAGTAATGCGTAAATATCCCTACTACCTCTACATACTCCATACGGTTTAATTCTTCTAAAAATGGTTTAACTTCTTCTTCTTGTAAACCGATACGACTCATTCCTGTATCAATTTTCACTTGAATTTGTACTTTCTTTTGAAGACGGTTTGCAATTTCATTTATACCATGTAAATCTTCTACTCTATAAACAGTCATCATAACGTCATATTGAATTACATCTTCTACAGCCGCTACTGGTGTGTATCCTAAAATTAAAATTGGCACAGTAATTCCTGCTTCTCTTAATTCTATTGCTTCATCTACAAATGCAACTGCAAGTTGATGTATTCCCGCTTCAATTGCAGCTTTGGCAACTTCAACTGCCCCATGGCCATACCCATTCGCTTTTACAGCAGCCATCATCTTAATTTCTTCATCATTTACATGTTTTTTAAATTCTTTTACATTATGTTTTACAGCATTTAAGTCAATTTCTACAATTGTATCTCTTCCATATTTCAAACTCATTGGTCTAACTCCTAACTCAATAATTGCATTCCATTCTATTTCACGTTTCATATGACCTTTTACAATATAATACTTTTCATTATGCTAGTCAAACTACTAGAATTTTCGGAATTTTGAGTATGATATAATATCCTCAAGAAACTATTATATACGGAGACGAGGAGAATTACAATGTTTGTTCAATCTGCATTGCATCAACTAAAAGTTGCTATTGATACTTCTATTTATATGCTTAACCAATATAGTGAAAACGATTTAAAAATACAACCGATTCACTCAAAACGATCATTATTTGAAATGTGTGCACATCTTTCTCTTATTTGTCATGCTGATTTACTCATTTTAAATGGTATTTCAGAAAAAGAATTACATACCTTTTATATAGAACATACACCCGTAACAGTTGCTCACATGCAACAAACGATGATTGAAGGATACAACCTTCTCTCTAAAACATTTCTTTCCTACTCCCAAATAGAATTAGCAGAAGTTATGACTGCCTATTGGGGGATTTCTTATTCGCGCTTTGAATGGTTACTTGAAATCGTTGCACACTTTTATCATCATCGTGGACAAATTCATATTTTATTATGCAAGCATATGAAAGATCCTCGCATTCCTTTATTTGAGTGATTTTCCACTCATTCATTAATTAGCTACAAAACCAATAAAAAGTATCATTCCTAATAAAATAAATGTTTGAGCATAACCTCCTATTTTCATAAGATAAATAGAAATGATAGGTCCTATACTAGTACCTAAAAATAAAAGTATATTCCCCTTGCTTTCCCTCCTAATTGACCTCCAAGAGAAACTAAAGACGGAACGGATATAGCAATACCTATTACAAAACAGACACTCATCATTACAAGTAGAGATAGATCCGAAACAAAGCCCATTGAACTTAGACTAAAAATAACAATCAACAATCCTCCTTGAAGAACTTTCCTTACTTCAAACCTCTTTGTTAAAAGACCTGCAAGTGGTGACAGCAACATACCAAACAGCCCTGCTACGCGAAAATAAAGGATTTGTTCTGCAGTTAAATTGTAAGTAGGAGAGCTCAAATAATTCCCTAAAACAGTATACATATTAACAAAAGCCATTATTAAAACAGTATTTTTCACACTGACTAACTATTAGTTTTAAATAATTCGCAACTTCTTTAAGGCATAAGAAATTCCGCCTTCACTCGCCTTCGTTGTAACGAAATCAGCCCTTCTCTTCAACTCCTCTCCACCATTTCCCATCGCAACTCCTAATCCTACATACTGCAACATCTCAATATCATTTCCACCATCGCCAAAAGCAATGGCTTCTAATTTACTAATGTTTAAATGTTCCAATACTTTTTGAATTGCAGTTAGCTTTGATACTTTACTATCTTCCAATACATTTATAACGTAACCATGAAAACGCTCAAACGTAAGTGCTGGATATCTTTCAATGAATTTTTGAGCTTCTGTATCATCAGCATACAGACATATGCAATACATCTCATCTGATAAGTTTCTAACTTTGTCAGGATACCGCTCTAAATTTAAAGTTTCATTTAACGCTCGCATGACACGTTCATCTTTGGAAGCAATATTATTCATTGCAAATTCTTCTGTAAAGTAAGAAACACTGTGACCATGTAATTCAGCAAAATTTGAAATATCATGAACGATTTCGCTTGAAAGTACTGATTTATGTATAACTTCTTTCCCACATTTTATATGTGCACCATTTGCTGAAATAAACGTATTTATACCTAGTTCCTTAAATTGTGAGCATAAACTATACGGTCTTCCAGTTGTAACAACTACGTGAATTCCTTTATCTATTAACCTTCGTATCGCTTCTTTTGTACTTTCGTGCATGCTTCTATCAATCTCACTTAATAACGTACCGTCAACATCGAAAAATACAACTTTGTACATAAGTCTTTACATCCCGTCCAAATGATTCGTATCATTAATGAAATGCACCGTTTTTTGTTCACCCTCAATTTCAATTAAACTTATTCCCGTATCTCCCATTTTGAAATAGTAGTCCATTGAAATTGGCATTTTGAAAAATGCACGTAATAGACTATTAATTACGCCTCCATGGGCAACAATTGCAATTCGATCATATGTATTCTCTATCATAATTTTAGAAAAGATTCCTTCTATTCTCATTCGAAACTCAATAAATGATTCTCCGTTTTCAAAACGGTCATGAAGAAACTTTGGCTCTGGATATTTCTTTGCTTCTTCAAATGATAAGCCTGCTTGCACTCCATTATTAAACTCCATTAATTCCTCTTCTAATTGAATTGGACAACCAATTGCTTCTGCTAATATTTCACCCGTTTCACGAGCGCGTTTTAATGTGCTTGCCCAAATGAAATCTGGCGCAAAATCTTTTTTCACTTTCTGTACAAGTCTTTGTACTTGTTGTCTCCCTTTGTCAGTTAACTCAAAATCAGCTCGACCTTCATGCACATGTAAAATATCAGCTTCTGATTCTCCGTGGCGTATTAGTAGTATTTGCATGTTTCTCTCTCCCTTTATTTAACATTCATAAAATTCCATTATATCACTTTTTAAGATTCCAAAATAAAAAAGGAACGGTCTCCCGTCCCTCATCCATTCACTTTTTCCGCATCATTCCAATAATATTTACTAAACGCTTCTGTTAACACATCAATTGTGTTATATAATTCATCTAACGTATTATCAACACCACCAACTTCAATTAACATCGCATTTTTCGATAAATCTTGGTTATAAACGCCATTTCCATCTTTTTTATACTTTGGAAAAATCCCTCTACTTAATCCGTAGTAGTTTTCATCTAAATAACTATTGATCGCTCTTGCAATTTTTTCATTTTCAGCACGGCCTTCATTTTCCATCCCAATTATAAAATATAATCTTGCATACGATTTTCCGTTAATTACTTTTGTTGTTACTTTCTTACGCTGATCGTCACGGTGTATATCAATTGGAAACGCAATTTTATTATTTTGTGCTAATGCTTCTTTTACATATTCATGAGACGCTTTATATGATTGCGGCCATTTCCATTTTTTACTCGCTAATAAATCACCCATATTCGTTTTATCGTGAACTACCGGAATTCCTTGTCCTTCAAGTTGCTCTTTCATACGTTTCCCTAGTAAGGACACATTTACATCTGGACTTGATGGATCCGTAGCCCCTGGTAATAATGGAAAGAAGGATTCCCAGCTATGTGTATGATAAATATATACTGCACTTTCACCTTTTTTCGCTCCGTTCTTTTTCTGAACCGGATTATTCTTTTCCGCTTCTGTAACTTTATCTTTTGCTACTTCCCGTTCTTTCGTTACTTCTTCAATCGGTACACTAGATTCATTTGGGATATTCGTCAAGTTTGTCCCTTCCCCAGCTACGATAATATTAGAATAATACTTTGACATACCAGGTACTTCTTTACCGACGAATGTTCTTAAATCTTTAATTTTCAAATCTGTCGCAATAGAGAACATTAAATTTCCAACTGACTCTCTTTTATTCTTCTTAAAATAATCAAATCCGTAATAGCGATTCTCACTTTCTATCATTTGAACAAAACCTTGCATCGATACTTTTCCAAACCATTGATTTGCATAATTCGATTTCATTGTATGTAAAAATGACGTCAAAATCGACGCTATCATAATTACTATTAGCGCATATAAAAGGAGTAACGAAATCAGTTTCTTCCCATGTATTCGAGTTGCATACTTTTTCACTGCATCACCTTCTTTATACATGGATATGTACAAGCTTTTCGGAATATACGCAAAAAAAGAGAAATGGTATCCCATTTCTCTTCCTCACTTTTATTGTTCTTTTCCTGTATCATTTGAAGGTAGTTTCTTCACTTGTTTTTCTTTAAATATTTCTCCAATTGCCCCAAGAGTACCAAGTGTTTCAATTGCATTAGACGGAATAAAGACTTTATTTGCTGGTCCTTTTGCAACTTCAGCTAATGATTCAAATGATTTGTAAGCAAGTATACGCTCATCCAAATTCGCTTCACGAAGCAATTCAATACGATTTTGTTCTGCTTTTGCAATTTCTTCAATTGCCCTTGCTTCCCCTTGCGCTTCTAATTCTTTTGCTTCTTTTATACCTTCAGCTTCGCGAATACGCGCTTCTTTATCCCCTTCAGCCATCAAGATTTTACTTTGCTTTTCCCCTTCAGCACGAAGGACTTTATCTTGTTTTGCTGCTTCAGCTTCTAAAATAATCGCACGTTTATTACGCTCAGCCTTCATTTGTTTTTCCATTGATGCTTGCACATCTTTTGGCGGGTTAATATCAACAACTTCGACACGTTCAATACGTACGCCCCATTTTTCTGTTGCTTCATCAAGCGCTAAGCGGATTTCTGTTGAAATTTTTTCACGACCAGATAACGTTTCATCCAGTTCCATTTTACCGATAATTTGACGCATCGTTGCTGAAGTAATATTACGAACACCATATTCATAGTTTGAAATACCATATGTCGCAAGTTCTGGTTCAACAATTTGATAGAAAATAATAGTATCAATTTCTACTTGAACATTATCTTTCGTAATTACCTTTTGCGGTGGTACATTCGTTTGTTGAATACGTAAGTCATGATATACACGAACACGATCTACAATTGGTATTAAAATATTTAACCCTGGGTGCATGATACGTTGAAACTTACCAAATCTTTCAACAACCCCAACTTTTTGCTGAGGAATAATTTTAATTGTTAATGCGATAAATGTAACTACAATTAGTGCGAATATAATCGTTAACGTTAATGCTACCATATTTATTCACTCTCCTTTTTCACTTGTAATATAGTACTATGCCTCTTTATAACAACGACTTTTTCTCCAGCATCAATTGAAGAATCTGCAATAGCTGTCCAAGTATCTCCATCCACTTTCACAATACCATTCGCTTCATTTGTAATCGCTTGCATAACAACCCCTTTTTTACCAACAAGCATATCTACTGTATCAGTAAAACCTTTTGCTTCTCGAAAGTTTTTTGAAATTCTTTTCGTAAAGAATGTCAAAGTTAAACTCACAATTGCACCAACAGTAACTTGTAACAGTAGTGCATCAGGAGCAAACAAAGCAATAAGACCTCCGACAACAGCTCCAATTCCAAGCCAAAGCATGTAAAATGTAATCGACAACATTTCTGCGATAAATAAAATACCAGCTATTATAAACCAAATTACCCAAGCAGCCATATGCAACCCTCACTTTCTTTCTCATTTTCTATATGTATATGAAGAAAAGAATGGTTTATCCGCCCTTTCTTACACTTGGGCGTTTGCTACAAGCTATTGTACATACTCACTGTTACAATGATCATTAATATAATACTATATCAATATATTCTTCATTATACATGAAAATCCCTTTCAAAAAGTGACAAAAAATTAAATTC
>NZ_WEII01000109.1:0-12513 GCF_009183805.1 Bacillus sp. B2-WWTP-C-10-Post-4
AATAAAGATAATCTATTTGAAGAAGAAAATTTGAATAGAGAGACAGACTTATAAAAAATAAGCCTTGGATGATCAAAAGAGGTGGAGAAATGAAACAGTTCTTATTAAAGAGCAAAAGTGTGTTAAGCAATCATTTTGGATTCTTTCTGTTTGCCGTTATTTTATTGTGGCTCAAAACATATGCAGCTTATGTAACGGAATTCAATTTAGGAATTTCAAACACAATCCAAAAATTCTTGCTGTTTTTTAACCCGCTTAGTTCAGCAGTTCTATTTTTAGGACTTGCATTATTTGCAAAAGGGAAACGATCTTATATTTGGTTAATTATCATTAATTTGTTATTGTCGATTCTTTTATACGCAAACGTAGTATACTATCGCTTTTTCAGTGACTTTATTACGTTCCCGACATTAACACAAACGAATAACTTTGGAGATTTAGGTGGTAGTATTCTTGCGTTGCTACATCTTTATGATCCATTATACTTCTTAGACACGATTATATTAATTGTGTTAGTCGCAACAAAATTTGCAAATCCAAAACCAATTCGTGTTGCGAAGCATAAATTATCTCTAGTATTTGTAGTAGGTATTTTATTATTCAGTGTTAACTTAGGTCTTGCAGAGTCTGACCGTCCTGAATTATTAACAAGAACGTTTGACCGTAATTATATTGTGAAATATTTAGGTGCATACAACTACACAATTTATGATGGAATTCAAAGTGCGAAAGCATCAACAGAACGAGCATTAGCGGATGGCGATAATATGACAGAAGTACGAAATTATTTAACATCAACTTATGCAAGTCCAAATCCTGAGTATTTCGGTAAAGGAAAGGGAATGAACGTAATTTACATTCATTTAGAGTCATTCCAAAACTTCTTAATTGATTACAAATTAAATGGTCAAGAAGTTACACCGTTCTTAAACTCATTTACAAAAGATGCGAATACACTATACTTTGATAACTTCTTCCATCAAACAGGACAAGGGAAAACATCTGATGCGGAGTTTATGTTAGAGAATTCAATGTTTGGCTTACCGCAAGGTTCTGTCTTTACAACGAAATCTCATAATACGTATCAATCAGCACCAGCTATTTTAGGACAACAAGGATACACATCAGCAGTATTCCACGGTAACTACAAAACATTCTGGAACCGTGACGATATTTATAAATCATTTGGTTTTAATAAATTCTTTGATGCGTCATACTACGATATGAATGAAAAAGACGTAGTAAACTACGGATTAAAAGATAAACCGTTCTTTAATGAATCTATTCCGTTATTACAAACGTTGAAACAACCGTTCTATACAAAGTTTATTACGTTATCGAACCATTTCCCTTATCCAATCGATAAGGCAGAAGCAACGATTGAACCAGCAACAACAGGTGATTCATCAGTAGATACGTACTTCCAAACAGCACGCTATTTAGATGAATCTGTAAAAGGCTTCATCGATTACTTGAAACAATCTGGTTTATATGATAACTCAATTATTGTTATGTACGGAGACCATTACGGTATTTCAGATAATCATAATGCAGCAATGTCAAAAGTAATGGGTAAAGAAATGAACTCATTTGAAAATGCACAGTTACAACGTGTACCATTAATCGTTCGTGTACCAGGAGTGAAAGGTGGCGTACAACATCAATACGGTGGTGAAATTGACGTTCTTCCAACGCTATTACACTTACTAGGTACAGATACAAAGAATTATGTTCAATTCGGTTCTGATTTATTATCACCAGATCATAAACAAGTCGTTGCGTTCCGTAACGGTAACTACGTAAGCCCAACAGTTACTGCACTAAACGGCAAATACTATGATACAACTACTGGAAAACCTGTAGAATTTACAGATGAAATAAAGAAAAATGAACAAATGGTTCAAAACTCACTAAAATACTCTGACCAAGTCGTAAATGGTGACTTATTACGATTCTACACACCGGAAGGATTCACTCCAGTAGATCGTTCGAAGTATAACTATAACAACCGTGATAAAAACAAAACAAAGGTAAAAACGACTCCGGAAGGGGAAGCTAAATAATAAAAGGCGCTATTCATATGAATAGCGCCTTTTATTTGTAAATATACCATCATTATGAGACAGAACCAGCTGTTGCTTTTTGTTTTGCCTTTCCGAAGAAAACTACACTGACGATGATAATAATGATAAATGCCCATTTAACGAAAGGGTTACTTTCGAAAAATCCAGCGAACCACTTCTCATCTACAATCATTTTCGCGGCAGTATAAGCTAAAACGGCTGCTCCGATCGTAATGATGACAGGAAAACGATCCACCCATTTTAAAATTAATGTACTGCCCCATACGACTACTGGAATAGACACTAATAGTCCGATGATTACTAAAGAAAAGTTACCATGGGCAGCTCCTGCAACAGCGAGTACATTATCAATGCCCATTAACGCATCAGCAATAATAATGGTTTTAATAGCAGACCAAAATCCTTCTTCGGCTTTAATATCATGGTTTTTGCCCTCAGCGATCAGCTTGTAAGCGATCCAAATAAGAAGTACACCACCAATTAGGAGTAATCCAGGTATTTTTAATAACCAAACGACAACTAAGGTAGCGAGGGCCCTAATAGCGATTGCTCCAATGGTTCCCCAAATGATAACTTTCTTTTGTTGGTCTTTCGGTAATCTTCTTGCTGCTAATCCAATTACAATGGCGTTATCTCCGGCTAACACTAAATCGATTACAATAATGGCAAGCAAGGCAGACAAATATTCAGATGAAAGAAAATCCATATACATATCACTCCTTAAGAGTAATATGTGCTAAAGTGTTGATAATATAAAAAAAGGATTGAAATTGTATATTCAATTCTTTTTTGACTGTATGTTTTTATTTTGGATAAGTCGCTTTTGTAGTTTTTTACTTATCACGTTTCTTTCTTAAATTGATTCCAAGCTTCTTCAGTTTGCACTATAAATACGATTATATAACATCTACTTATTTAAACTAGGTTAAAGATAGCATGTGATATTTCAAAGTTAAATTTATTTGATAAAAGGAAAGGGACGTATACTATTGATATGGTGCAAGCGTGTATAGGTTTTCTCTATAAGGAAATTCTAAAAACGATAAAAAAGACTTGATAACCTACTAGAGGGAATCAAGTCTTTTCATTACATACGATTATCATGCCAGAAGTTTAATGGGAAGTGTTCGTTCTCATTATATGCTTCTAATTCATATCCTTTTTCTTTCAGTCCTTTAATAATTCCAGGAACTGCTTTTACTGATTGTGGATGAATATCATGCATAAGGATAACTTCTGTTGGATTTGTAGCACCATGTAACACGTTTTCTACAATTTTAGCAGATGCAGCATCAACTTGCATTTTGTTATATTTCCAGTCTAAAGAATCAATTGTCCAATCCCAAACTTTTAAGCCATTGTCTACAACTTTGTTGCGAAGAGCTTCGTTTAATCCTGGCATAGAGCCGTAAGATGGACGAGTTAATACTGGTGATTTACCTAAAACACCAGCGATTAAGCCTTGGTCTTCCTTCATTTCATCTACGTAATGACCTTCAGTGTAAAGTTTCTTGTAGTTATGAGTCATACTGTGCATCCCAACGTAGTGGCCTTCAGCATCTTCGCGTTTTACAAGATCAGGGAAAGCTTTTACGTTTGAACCAATTAGGAAGAATGTTGCTTTTGCATTTTCTTTCTTTAACATATCTAAAAGCTCAGCTGTGTATTTTCCAGGACCGTCATCAAATGTTAAATAAGCGACTTTTCTAACTTGCCCGTTATAATGTTTTGGAGCTTCTTTCGGAGCAAGAGATGTTTGAATCTCACTTACAAGTTGAACAGATTTTGCTTCATCCTCTGTACTAGCTAGAGCAGTATGTACTGATCCAAAAGCCACTTCGTATGTGAATAATACCCCCGCACAAACTAACATAGCCCTTTTTACTAAAGTTGTCATTCGAATTCCATTGTGCATAATTTTCCTTCTCTCTATAAAAGTTCTACTCTACTATATTAGCAATTATAGGTAGGGAAATGCAAAAAAACTTTTTTACAAGTGTAAAAAAGTTTACTCAAAAGTATGCAAGATTTTATATCAATTGCAGTTTTGAAAAATAGAATGAATTGAAACTTTATTATTTAAACTTTCAATCACCAAATCATACTTTCGTATCACTTCGTTTTCGTTCCAAATATTGATTCGAATATTTTGATTTTTATTAAAATATTGATAAAGAAACAATTACATGAAAAAAGGAGCGGGAATATGAATAATTATATTGGCACTACATGTGAAGTACAGTATTCCGAAAATGAAGAAGCACCTTCTCGCTGTAAAATTTGTAATGAGGAAAGGCCATATGTTAATCAAATTGGGCAGTCATGGATAACATTAGAAACAATGCAAAATAGCAATTTATACTAAAGTCCTATTGTTTATTAACTAATAGGTCTTTCAACTTAGGAAGCTCACACTAATGAGGGATGTTAAAGGGAATATATGTAACTTATACTAATTACTATAAAGCTTTGAAAAATGAAAAGGAGGAGAATTGCATGAAGAATTGGGTTCAATTTAGAATTGCAAGACCAACAGATAAATTTGAAGAAGTGATCAGTTTTTATGAAACAGGATTAGGACTAAAACGTATAGGGGAATTTCACAATCATGAAGGATATGACGGGGTTATGTTTGGATTACCAGATGAAGAGTATCATTTGGAGTTTACTACACATGTTAATGGAAGTCCATGTCCGGCACCGACAAAAGATAATTTACTAGTTTTTTATATGCCTAATAAAGATGAAATTGAAAAGATAGTGAATCGATTAAGTAATATGGGCTATCATGAGGTGGAACCAGAAAACCCGTATTGGATAGAGAAAGGAACCACAATAGAGGATCCAGATGGTTGGAGAATTGTGCTTATGAATGCATCTGAATAAGGAAACTATTTTCATATGAAATAGAGTGTAGCAAAATGATTTAGACATAAATCCCTACAGCGTTTGTAGGGATTTTTATATAAGAAAATCTTATTGAGAGAATTATTAAAATGTAGAAAGTATTTTGGTTAAGAATAAATGTAATCAATATCATTTATGCAGGAGGTATAGAAGTATGACATTAAAACATTTGTATGAGTTTTCTAAAAATGTCGGGAATACACCTCTCATTAAATTAGAATGCGAAGAAACGAAGAACCTTTCTATCTATGCTAAATGTGAATGGCATAACCCTACAGGATCAATTAAGGATAGGGCAGCACTTGGAATGATTAATAAATATTTACAAGAAGCGGACGAAAAACAAAATATTTTATTCTACGGAAAATTGTTACCATCAAAAAACTGTACATGTTAAACATACAGTTTTTTGATGGTGTAGCTGTGCGATGTTTAGAAATTTCACATACCGTACTTTCAAAATAAATATAGGAAAACCAAAAAGTAATGTAGAATATATCGTACATACATATATACAGTCAACATAAAAGATAAAGAGGTGGGTATATGTTACTTGAGGAAGTAATGCAGCAACTAGAGGAATATGGAACAGAACAAAATCGAAAAACGTATAAAAACCACGGAGCGAAAGAGCCGTTATTTGGAGTTAGTTTTGCGAATTTAAAATTGTTAAAAAAGAAGATAAAAAAAGATCATGATTTAGCAGTTGGATTGTGGGAAACGAAAAATATGGACGCAATGACATTAGCAACTTATATTTTAGACCCGAAAAAAATAACGACAGAACAGCTTAATAGTTTGATTCAGGATGTTGATTATTACTGTTTGATGGATGTTCTTATGAAATCTATATGTACTTCGCCAATTGCAATAGAAAGAATGGAAGAGTGGACAAAGTCTAATGATGAATGGATTGGAAGAGCTGGCTGGTCTTTATTAGCAAATATAGCGATTAAAAATAAAACGTTACATGATGATTTCTTCTCTCCGTACTTAGAAGAGATTAAAGAAAATATACATAATGAAAAAAATAGAAAAAAAGAAGCGATGAATAGTGCTTTAATCGCAATAGGAATTCGTAATGAAGACTTAGAGCGACAAGCGATTGAAATTGCACGTGAAATTGGAAAAGTAGAGGTTGATCACGGTGCAACGTCATGTAAAACACCAGATGCAGAAAGCTATATAAAAAAAGCGAGAGAAAGAGCCGAAAAAAGAAAGTGAAATAAGAAAAGAGGAACAGTTATGAAACCAATTGAAGCAGCACAAAACATAATTATATCACAATTTCCGAATTGTGATGTAGCTTTACTCGGCGGAAGCGTTGTACGAGGAGAAGCGACAAAAACATCTGACCTTGATATTGTAATAGTTGACCAAAGTTTAACTTCTTGCTATAGGGAATCTTTCTATAGTAATGGATGGCCTGTTGAGGTGTTTGTTCATAATTTTGAAACATATAAAACCTTTTTCAAAATGGATTGTGATCGAGGGAGACCGTCGTTACCACAATTAGTTTCAGAAGGGATTGCATTAAAAGGGGAAAAGGAAATTATTGAGAAATTAAAAAAAGAAGCGAATGATTTACTACATAAAGGACCAGCTAAATGGACCGAAGAAACGATTAAGCAGAAGCGATATTTTATTACGGATACTTTAGATGACTTTATTGGTGCAACAAAAAGAGAAGAAGAATTGTTTATCGCTAATTTATTAGCGGATTTAGTACATGAATATGTATTAAGAGTAAATGGTAAGTGGCTTGGGAGTTCAAAATGGTTTATTAGAGTGCTAAGAAGATATGATGAGCAATATGCAAACAAATTTGTAGTCGCTTTTGATCATTTTTATAAAACGGGAGAGAAAAATGAATTAATTCATTTTATAGAAAAGACGTTAGAACAGTATGGTGGAAGAGTGTTCGAAGGATTTTCTATTGGTAAATAAAAAGGGGAGAGAAAAATGAATGTACCATATGTTCAATTAAGAGAATTGACACTAGATGATGTAGAAGATCGCTATCAATGGTCATTAGATAGAGATGTAACAAAGCATTTAGTCGTACCAGATCAATATCCTCCGTTCACTCGTGGAGATACGAGAAACTGGATTGAAGCTTGTATAAGCCGAAAAAATGGTTATGAACAAAGGGCAATCGTTACTGAGGCAGGTATACATATTGGATGGGTAGACCTTAAAAATTTTGATAAAACAAATAAAAATGCTGAACTAGGAATTGCGATTGGAAATAAAGACTATTGGGGTAAAGGATTTGGAATGGCAGCTCTAAACAGCATGTTACAAATAGGTTTTTCTCAGTTTGAATTGGAGAAAATTTGGTTACGTGTAGATGAAGATAATACAAAAGCTAAAAAGAGTTATGAAAGTGCCGGATTTGTATGCGAAGGGTTAATGAGAAATGATCGATTGAGACAGGGGAAGTTCATTCATCGCAATCGTTACAGTATATTAAAAGAAGAGTATGAATCAAAAAAGTAGACTATAAAAATATTATGTAAATTAAAAAGGGGAAGATAAAATGATTCGATTACTTACAAAAGCGGATGCAAAACAATATTGGGAGTTACGTTTACAAGCATTACAAGTAAATCCAGAAGCATTTATAACGACTTATGAAGAAGCGGTACGTCAAGAAAATCCTCTTGAACGAGTTGCTAGTAATCTTTCATCCAATAGTAGTTTTACATTTGGTGCTTTTAATAATGAAAATCGTTTAGTTGGGGTTGTTACTTTATTAACAGAAGAAAAAGACGCATATAAGCATAAAGGACATATCGTTGCAATGTATGTAGATACTGAAAATCGAAGAAGTGGTCTTGCACGTGATTTAATACGTAAAGCAATTGAAAGGGCAAAAGAGATGAAGCTAGAGCAATTGAATTTAGGGGTTGTGTCAACGAACGAACCAGCCAAACGATTATATGAATCAATGGGATTTAAAACATACGGAATTGAAAAAAGGGCTATAAAAATGAATGGTGTGTATAGTGATGATGAACATATGGTGTTGTTCTTTTAAGAGAGGAAGTTTTGTATGAAAGATCTCTATTTAGAAAGAAATATGGACCCTCAAGTAGCGATTTTGTATGCGACGGTTGCTGATACGTTTAATAGATTGCAAAGGTTAGTCGAAGGTACTGAAGAGAACGAACTATCCTATAAAGGGTCTGAAAATAATGAAAATAGTATTGGGCAGTTACTTCAGCATTTAGCAGTTGTTGATTTACATTGGGTGTATCGTTTCAAGGGAGAAGATGTTCCGCCAGCATTTGAAAATAAATATGGTCCTATGTTAAATGAAGTAGGAGAATTACCAAGTTTAAGAAAAAACACATTGCAAGAGTTAATGCAAGATTATGAAGCAGTGCAAAAATTGTTTTATGAAGAATGTATGACACTAACAGAAACTGATTTAATGCGGGAAGTTTTGTATGAAAAAGGGGAAACTGCGACAATAAGATGGGGAATATGGCATATAGCAGATCATAATCGGTATCATCAAGCCCATATAAATCGATTGAAGAAATTATACAGAGAATATAAACTACATATTCTTTAATTTTTGAATGAACGAACGCCCCTAAATAATAATTAAAGGAGGCGTTTGTTTTTATTCGTTCGCTTTTCTTCCCAAGCTATCATTAAATTTTTATGATAATCTTTTGGTTTCTCAATAGAAAACCAGTAAATTGAATGTGCAATAGTTGGTAGCCATCTTTTATAGCGGATGTGTATATTTTCATGGTGAGTATAGTGGGTCGAGATTAAAGTAGATTTTGACCCTTGAAAATTTTGATATGTAATGGCCTCGATTTCATACCAATGCACTTTATTCCCATGTAAATCTACTACAATTCCTTCATCATCCCAAAGTGAAATGTAAGTTTGTATGTAGATTTTTCATCGCGTATACTAAAATATATGTCATAGAGATAAAAAATTAAATACAAGGGGTTTTACAATGAAAGCAATTGTTATAGGGATACTGGCATCATTTTTCTTTGCCTTTACTTTTGTTTTAAACAGGGCAATGGACTTAGAAGGTGGAAGCTGGATTTGGAGTGCATCATTACGGTATTATTTTATGGTTCCAATGCTATTACTTATTGTTATGTATAGAGGGAACTTAAAGCAACTCTTTCAATATATGAAAAACAATCCGAAAGAATGGTTAGTGTGGAGTATCGTTGGATTTGGTCTCTTTTATGCACCGCTTAGTTTTGCTGGAGCGTTCGGACCAGGTTGGCTTGTTGCATCAACATGGCAAATTACAATCGTTGCAGGGATTTTGTTAACACCATTTTTTGCGGTGGATCCACTACATAAAAAACTTCCGATGAAGGAATTAGTTATGTCGGGCATTATTTTATTCGGTGTTGTTCTCATGCAAGCAGAACATGCTTCTTCATTAGGTATTCGTGAAACCGTTTTATGTGTAGTTCCTGTACTTATTGCAGCATTTGCGTATCCTCTTGGAAATAGAAAAATGATGCAAGTTTGTAAAGGGGAATTAGATGTATTTCAGCGAGTACTCGGTATGACATTAGCAAGTTTACCATTTTGGTTTTTATTATCTGGTTACGAAGTATCAACAGGCGGATTACCGTCAAGTAGCCAAGTTTTTCAATGTTTTATTGTAGCAGTTAGCTCTGGGTTAATCGCGACAGTATTATTTTTCTTTGCAACAGATCTTGTGAAAGATGATCCGCAAAAATTAGCAACAGTGGAAGCGACGCAGTCTGGTGAAGTTTTATTTGCGCTAGTAGGAGAGCTGATCTGGTTATCTGCACCAATTCCGTCATCATTATCTTGGATTGGTATGAGTCTCGTTATTATTGGAATGATACTTCATAGTTATGTGGCTGTCGTTGTAAAAAAAGAAGAAAAAATAACGGCGTAATGAGATTAGCTCTTTTTATTAAGAGTTAGTCTTTTTTTCATAGAAAGGGATGAAAGTATGAATATACATCGCGTTGAACAAATTGAAAAAGATTCAATATTAAATGTGCTACAATATGCCGTCGGTCCAAATGAAATAAGCTTAAAGAAGGCAATAATATTTTATCAAAGTAATAAAGGGACTTTGTACAAATATGAAGAAAAAGCTTGTCTAGGTATTGAAATAATCGGAGAAACTAAAGCACGAATATGTCATATAGCAGTGGCTCCAGATTATCGTCAAAAAGGAATAGCACTACAAATGATTAAAGAGATTGTAAGAGTATACCAATTGACTTATATAGAAGCGGAGACAGACGATGGGGCGGTAGAATTTTATAAAAGAATTGGTTTTCAAGTTAAAAGTTTAGGAGAAAAATATCCAGGGATAGAAAGATTTCATTGTTACATGGAAAAATAGCATGAAAATATATAATTGTACATATTGAATATAGTTTGAAAAAAATAATAATTTCATTATATAATATAGGTATCTGGAAAAATATAGATAAAAGAAGATAGGTGTATAACACGTGAGAATGGAGAAAAGTAAGTTTATAAAAATAGCTACTTCAATAGGGGTGTCATCTTTTTTATTAACAGGTTGTGGTGATTATGAAGAAGAAACTGCTCAGCAAGAAAGTACAGCTGTTAAAACAGATGGTGCAAAACAAAGAAATGAACAAGAAACATTAAATTGTGATGATAAAGCCCCAACCAATGAAAATGTAGAGAAAGATGAGTTATGCAAGGAAAATAATCCGTCATTTTCATCTTATCATGAAAACTCTCATTTACCGATACTTCCATTTGTAGCAGGATATTTATTAGCGAGTAGAACTTCAAATATGAATTATACAGCAAAACCAAATTTAATGAAGAAACCGTATGCAAATAATGTTATTCCATATCGTGAAAAAGATGAGCGTAGAACAGGTGGCGGTAGTAGCGGTGGTTATACTGGTGGTTCTAACGGTAACAATAATACTTCCAATAAAGTAGATTTAAATAAACAGCAGCCAAATCCATCCAATAAAGTAACACCAGATACAAATACGCCAAAATCATCTACTACGCAAACACCGAAAGTAAACTCTGGTTCAAGTGGAATTGGAAACGCAAAAGCGCCAGCAGGATCCTAAAACGAAAGGGTAATGGAGTAATGTATACAGAACGAGAGCAAGAAGAGTATATGAAAGTATGGTTTTCACTTGCAGAAGAGGCTAGTAGGAATGGTTTCACTTGGCCTAGTCTGTTAGAGAATGAAGAATGGAATCAATATATGGCAACAGGGATGTATCGCATGCCAGCAAAAACTTATACTGCTATCTCAAAAGCGACAGAAGAAATCATGTATGTGTTATATAGAACGTATCAATATATTGTAAATACGACAGAAGATTTTCAAAAACTTGGATTCCCAGCTGAAGCGTGGGAAATGGCGAGAATGAAACATAATGGTTTATTTTCATATTTTACAAGGTTTGATTTTATCGTAAATGGTGACGATATAAAATTAATAGAAGTAAATTGTGATACGCCAACAGGCTATTTAGAACCGTCTGTCGCAAATGAAGTGTTATGCCGTTATCATGATGTAAATCACCCAAACCATATAGAAGAGCATATTGTGCAGGCATGGGAACAAATTAAACATGACTATCATATAGGCCCTGAAGAGACGATATATTTTACTAGTTATGATTGGCACGATGAAGATAGTCAAACGGTTCAGTTTTTAAGAACGTATTGCTTAAATCAGTCAACGGACTATGTAGGAATACAAGACATTGTCGTTGCGGAAGATGGTATATATACGCCGAGTGGAGAAAAAATAAAATATTTATATAGACTGTATCCAATAGAGTATTTAGTAACGGACGTTGATAAGAATGGAAAAAGGATTGGTTTACAATTTTTAGATCATATTGCGCAAGAAAGAGTGAAAATTATTAATCCGCCAGCCGCATTTGTTATGCAAAACAAAAGTGTACTCGCACTAATTTGGAAGCTTTATGAAGAAAGTGTTTTCTTTACAGAAGAAGAGCAAGACATTATTTATAAATACTTTCTACCAACATATTTTTCAAATAAGCGATTTCTAGAAAGACATGAATCATACGTTTCCAAACCTGTATTTGGTCGTGAAGGTGGCGGAGTATCTATATACGAAAATGATGAATTATTAGCTGAAGATAAAACAGAGTATTACTTTGAACAAAGGAAGATATACCAGCAATACATAGAAATGCCTGACTATACCATTGACACATGGGATGGTCCATATACTGGTAAACTATTAATTGGCTCTCACTGTATAAGCGGAAGAGCAGCAGGCTTATTTTTACGTGTAGGTGAGAAAATAACGGGAAACTTATCAATGTTTACTGGGGTTACAATTGAAGGATAAAGTAAACAAAGAGCTCATCATTTGTGATTAGCTCTTTCGTCTATGTATAAAACAGCTTTTTATGGTGGGGATGTAAAATCTTCACTTTCTTTTTGTGTTTTAAATCTGAATATTATAATTTAAATGTTTTTTTGTGTAATCATATTACTATTT